>JAGRED010000336.1 GCA_020446725.1 Parvularculaceae bacterium
GAAATGGGGCGCCTCGCCTTCAGCAAGCTCGATGTCCGAATGACGTCGGACGATGTCGCGTCGATTGTCGGTCGCTATTCTCTCGCCCGCACGACGGGAACGAAGTCGGGCGTCGTAACGATCGTCATGAAGCAGACGGGCGGTCAGTGGCGGATCGCCCAGGAAACGCGGATCGCGGACGCTCAGTCTACGAATTAAGGACCGGCGCGATCTTCGCCGCAATGCCCGCAAACGCCTGCGCAGTCGGCGAAGACGGGTTGCGTCGCGCGATCGGGATGCCTTCATCGCAGGCTATCCTCAATTCCGGATCGAGCGGCAAGGCCCCGAGAAACGGCGCGCCTATGTCTCGGGCGGCCGCTTCCGCGCCGCCGCGGCCGAAAAGATAGGTTTTTTCGCCGCCCGGACTTTCAAGCCACGCCATGTTTTCGATCACGCCGAGAATCGGGACGTTGACCTTTCGAAAAAGTTCAACGCCGCGCCGCATGTCGGCGAGCGCCATTTCCTGCGGCGTTGAAACAATGATTGCGCCGGTGAGGCGTTTTGATTGCGCCAGCGTCAGATGCGCGTCGCCGGTGCCCGGCGGCGTGTCGATAACGAGAACATCGAGCGCGCCCCAGTCAACATCGCCGATCAATTGGCGCAAGGCGCCCATCACCATCGGGCCGCGCCAGGCGAGCGCTTGATTTTCATCGACCAGGAGCCCGATCGACATCGACCTGACGCCGAACTTTTCAACGGTCCTGATCTTGCCGTCGACCACGTCTGGTTTGCCGGAAAGGCCGAACAGGATCGGAAGCGACGGCCCGTAGATGTCGGCGTCCAACAGCCCGACCGCGAGGCCTCGTTGCGTGAGCGCTATCGCAAGATTGGCGGCGACGGTCGATTTTCCGACCCCGCCCTTGCCGCTTGCGACAGCGATGACGTTCTTGACGTCCTGCAATTCGCGCGCGGCGGTTTCGATTTTCGGCTTGTCGCGCAGGCCGAAAGGATTGGCGTGGCCTGCGGGCGATGCTGACGGCGCCCGGTGCGCCGTCGCGACCGCGGCGACGCGCGCGACGCCCGCGACCTTTTCAACGGCTTCCCTGGCGCGCGCCAGCGTCGTTTCGGCGTCGCCCCCGGCGCGGTCGGCGTTCAGCGTAAAGCGCACGACGCCTTCGGATGTTGCGGTCAATCCCTCGACGGCGCCGAGGGTAAGAATGTCGCCGCCGGACGACGCCGCCACGCCCTTCAGGGCCGAGCGGACCTTCATCAGCAGGTTGGCGTCACTCATCGCAAGTCCATGAAGTCGGCGGCTAAAATTGAAGCGCTCGCATTGCGTGCGCAGAAAGCGTTGACATATATACGGCTCCAGCCTTTGGCGAGCCCATCCGGGGCCCCGCCGATCGAAATCGCCGACAGCCGGCGGGAAGGAAGCTGATGCCCTGGCAGGACAATTCCGGAAAAGGCGGCGGGCGCGGGCCCGTCCGCGGACCTTGGGGTCAGCCCCCGAAACCGCCCGGCGGCGACGGCGGCAACGGCCGCGGGCCGGGTCGCGGCGGCGAGCCGCCGGATCTTGACGAATTGCTCAAGGCGTCGCGCCAGAGGCTGAAACGCGCCTTTCCGAGAGGGCCGGGCGGAAAACCGCCGGAACTCAACCGCCAGACGGTCATGATCGCGGCGGCGGGCGTCGGCCTGCTCTGGGCCCTCAGCGGCTTTTACCAGGTTGCGGCGTCGGAACTTGGCGTTGTCACGACCTTCGGCAAATTCACCCAGGTGACTGGTCCCGGCCTTCACTGGCACGTGCCGGTGCCGTTCCAGAATGCGCGCAAGGAACAGGTCACCGTCATTCAGGAAACGCTGATCCCGCATGGGGCCGCACAGCGCGGCGAAAGATCTGCGGGACTGATGCTCACCGGTGACAAGAACATAGTCGATGTCGGGCTCAAGGTTCAGTGGCGCATCAAGGCCGACACGACCGCGCCGGATGGACAGATGCCGCCGGTTGCGCAGTTCATCTTCATGATTGACGATCCTGCAAACCTTGTGCGCGCGCTTGCGGAAGCGGCGACGCGCGAAGTCGTCGGCCGCAACGAGCTTGATTTTGTCCAGACTGACGGACGAGCCGTCGTGATGGAGGAAACGCGCGTGCTGATGCAGGAAGCGCTCGATGCCCAGCATGTCGGCATCGAAGTCGTTTCCGTCAACCTGGATAAAGCCGATCCACCGACCGAAGAAGTGAATCAGGCGTTTCTGGACGTTATCGCGGCGGCGCAGGACCGCGAACAATTCATCAACCGCGCGCGCGAATACGCCAACAAGGTTGTCCCCGAAGCGCGCGGCCAGGCGCAGAAAATTCTTGAAGACGCCAGAGCCTATCAGGCGCAGGTCACCGCAGATGCGCGCGGCCAGGCCAGCCGTTTCGACGCCATTCTGACTGAATATCAGAAAGCGCCGGAAGTAACGCGCCAGCGTATGTATCTTGAGACGGCGGAGCGCGTTCTCGGCCCGATGAACAAGATCATCATCGAGAAAGAGGCGGGCTCAGGCGTCGTGCCCTATCTGCCGCTCAATGAGCTGAACAAGAAGGGGGCCCAATAATGCGCCAGACGACGCTCGCCGCATTTCTCGGCGCCTTTTTCATCGCCCTGTTCGTATTGCTGAACTCCGCCTTCATCGTGCCGGAATCGAAGTCGGCGATCGTGCTGCGCTTCGGCGAACCGACGGGCAAGCACACGACGGCGGGTCTCAAATTCAAGACGCCGTTTATCGAAAATGTTGAATTCATCGACAAGCGCAATCTCGAACTCGATCAGGATGAAATCGAGATCATCGCGCGCAATCAGGAACGGCTTCGCGTTGACGCCTTCGCCCGCTACCGGATCACGGACCCCGTTCTCTTCTATCAGTCCGTTCGCACGGTCGCCGGCGGCGAGCAGCGCCTTTCGACTCAGATGAACCAGACTGTTCGCCGTGTGCTCGGCGAGGTTTCCGTTGACGATATCGTTTCCGGACGTCGGACTGAACTGATGCTGCGCATTCAGGAGCTTCTCGGCGTTTCCGCGCGCCAGCTCGGCGTTGAGATCATCGACGTAAAAATTCGCCGCGCCGATCTGCCGCTGCAAAACAGCCAGGCGGTCTTCCAGCGCATGATCACAGAGCGCAATCAGCTCGCCCAGCAGATCCGGGCGGAAGGGAACGAAGAATCCCAGAAGATCACCGCGCAGGCGGATCGCGAAGTCATCGAGATCAAGGCGAAGGCCCAGGAAGAGGCGGAGAAGCTTCGCGGCCAGTCGGACGCCGAGCGCAACGCCGTTTTTGCCGCGGCCTATGGCAAGGATCCGGAATTCTTCGCCTTCTACAGGTCTCTCGTCGCCTATGAGGAGGCGCTGCGGAAAGGGGAATCGACCATTCTTCTCTCGCCGGACAGCGAATTCCTTCGCTATCTCAACAATGTGAGAGGACGGCGCTGACGTCCGTCCCCGTCTGGCGGGAAGAGAATGGCGGCTTTGCCGCCCGGTTTATTTCCGGTAACCTTCGCTTGGTATCTAGCGGGGTCCGCCCGGATGTCGGTTCGATGGGCGGCTGAAGAGGCGAGGGTATGGCGTTGAAACTCCTTATGTCTGCGGCGGCGGCCGCATCCCTGATCATTGCGGTTCCGGCCAGCGCCGCGCCCCAGCGCGGAACGCCGGACAGTTTCGCCGATCTCGCCGAACAATTGGCCCCGGCGGTCGTGAATATCTCGTCCGCCCAGAAAGTGCCCGGCGGCAAGGGCGAGAC
>JAGRED010000337.1 GCA_020446725.1 Parvularculaceae bacterium
GAATTCGTCGACGCGGTCGGTCTCGATTATGTGAGCTGTTCGCCCTATCGGACCCCCATCGCACGGCTCGCCGCCGCCCAGGCGTCTCTTGCTAAAACGCAAAAGAAAACCAGCCTTCACTGAGCCCGATCAGGGGTTTGTAAGGTTCACGAATTCTTTCTTTTGGAGAATATCCTTTAGAAAACATATAGTTAATACCCATTTCCCATACCGCCCCGGGGGGCATTTTTAATTTGCGCGGGGTCTTTGCGGGCGCCATATTGGGGTTGGATGGGCGCGCCGCGGGGCGCGTCTTTTGCTTCTCTGACGAAGCGCGAGGGAGAGTAGACCGGTCGCACGGCGCCTTGAACAAAGGTGCGTCGGTTACGAGAGCGTAGAGAATACGGCCCCGGTCCGGACGGGGCGCGCCCCGATCAAAGCGGGAAGGGCGAGCAGTCCGGTAGGGGGCTTGGATTTGAACGGGCCCATTGCGAGGATGGGCGTAACAGGGACAAACGGCTTGATGACGGGTCATCCGGTCCATAACGCAAGCGCCAATCGAGCGGACAATCGAGCGGACAGGGGCGTGCTCGCCGACATCCACTGGCCGGAAGTCAGCTGGACGGTGCGAAGCCTTCTTGCGACTGCGGGCGTCGCCATCTGCATCATGATGACGGCGATGAGCGCGACCGCGTCGGTCAAGCGCACGGCCGCCGAACGCGCCGCTGCGCTTGAAGTCGCCGATGAAGCCCAGCTCGTCGCCGATTTCGCCCATTATCTTTCCGATCAGACGGCGCAGGCGCGCGCCTCCCTTTCGTCGCCGCGCCTTAAGCCTGCGGTGACGCCGGCGACGCTTGTCGCGGAAGGCGCGCCGATCGCCGACCTTGTTGATTTCGATTTTTCGGAAATCGAAATCGCCAAGCTCGACACCGAAGAACGCACCTGCCTCGCTCAGGCGATCTATTACGAAGCGCGCAGCGAACGCCGCGTCGGCCAGCTCGCCGTCGCCGATGTCGTTCTCAACCGCGTCGCCAGCCCGGTTTATCCCGACACGATCTGCGAGGTCGTGTTCCAGGGATCGGAGCGCAAGAATCTCGGCTGCCAGTTCTCGTTCACCTGCGACGGGTCGATGAATGCGCGCCTCAACGAGCGCAAATGGCGCGACAGCGAAATGCTCGCCGGCGCCGTTCTGGCGGGCATCAGGAAGCCGGTCAGCCGCTACGCGACACACTACCACGCCGATTACGTCTCGCCGCCCTGGGCCGATACGCTGACCCCGACGGCCGTCATCGGCACGCATAAATTCTACCGCTTTCCGAGCCGGTCGATCGTGGCCGCCGCGCCGGCGGCGATGTAGCGCCGCTAATCCTTCACGGAATTTGTTTTTCGCTTTTTTGGCGAACCTCAGTGCGGATTTTCCGTATTTTTCACGCCGCCGGTCTGGGCTCGGATCGAGGCCGCAGGCGGATCGTCGCAGATTTGTCCGTATAATGCGGAATTTGGCATTTCGCGAGAAAAGTGAAGGCGCGCGTGTTTGCGCGGCGATGGTTAGCGGCATTGCTCCCTCCTTTCTCTGCGTCCCTGTTTCGCCGGAATGAATGGGTCCGGCGCGAGCCTGCGATCATCATAGGGCTGCGCGAGAGGTGTCGGATAAGTAGGGGGATAACTTCGGCCGCAGTCACCAAGGTCTTGATTTCCTTGCGCGAAAAACGGCAGGCTTCACGCTGCGAAATTAGGTGAGCGCTCGCTGCCGGGCGGATAGGGGCCGCCGCCGCCGGTTGCTTTCCGGTCGGGCCTCGCCATAGTCAGCCGCCGCGTCAGGACGCGCAAGTCGCGAGGGGTTAAGGACCGGAATGGATTTGCCGATTGATCTTGGCGCCTTGGGCCCGCGCGGCCAGAGCGCGCTCGGCCTTGTCGCCTTCACCGCCATCGCCTGGGTCTTCTCGTCGAACAAGGCCCGTTTTCCGGCATTC
Source organism: Parvularculaceae bacterium (assembly GCA_020446725.1). Lineage (GTDB taxonomy): Bacteria > Pseudomonadota > Alphaproteobacteria > Caulobacterales > Parvularculaceae > Amphiplicatus. The sequence goes on from JAGRED010000337.1 coordinate 1,953, forward strand.
GCCGTCCTGTGGACGATCGCCGCACAGATCGCGATCGCGGCGCTCCTTCTCTACCTGCCGCCGGCGCGTGAAGCGCTCGGAAGCCTTCAGATCGTTGTCAGGGCGCTTCAACAGGCGACGACCGCCGGCACGTCCTTTGTCTTCGGTTATCTTGGCGGGGGCGCGGCGCCTTTCGAGGTGACCAATGATGGCGCGATGTTCAACTTCGCGTTCCAGGCGCTGCCGCTGATGATCTTCTTTTCCGGCCTGTCGGCGCTGCTCTGGCACTGGCGGGTGCTGAAAATCATCGTGCGCGGGTTTGCTTTTCTTCTGGAGCGGGGTTTCCGGGTCGGCGGCGCGGTGGCGCTCGCATCGGCTGCGAACACCTTTCTCGGCATGACGGAGGCGCCGCTTCTCATCCGTCCGTTCCTGTCGAAAGTTTCGCGCTCGGAGCTTTTCATCATCATCACGGCGGGTTTCGCGACCGTCGCCGGCACGGTGATGGTGATCTACGCGACGATCCTGTCAAATGTTGCGCCGTCAATGCTCGGCCACATCATCGTCGCGTCGATCATTTCGGTGCCTGCGGCCATCCTGATGGCGCAGGTGATGATGCCGGAAGACAAGGGCGTGACGCCGACCCCCGCCGGCGCCGCCGACGATTTTAAATATGCGAGCTCGATGGACGCCTTCATGCGCGGCGTTTCCGACGGTCTTGCGCTTTATCTGAACGTCATTGCATCGCTGATCGCGTTCACGGCCTTCGCCGCGCTCATCAACATCATGCTTGGCGGCGCCGGCGACGTCGCGGGCGCGCCGTTGACGATCGAGCGGGTGTTCGGCTGGATGTTCGCACCATTCATGTGGCTTGCAGGCGTTCCCTGGGACGAAGCGTTCCGCGCGGGGTCGCTGATGGGCGTCAAGACGGCCGTCAACGAACTCGTCGCCTATGTCGAGCTTTCAAAGCTCGGACCCGATGCGTTCACCGAACGCACTTTCCTCATCGTCATCTATTCGCTTTGCGGCTTCACCAATTTTGCAAGCCTCGGCATCGTCATCGGCGGCCTGACGTCGCTTGCGCCCGACCGGCGTCACGACGTCATCCAGCTCGCTCCGCGCGCGATGATTTCCGGCACCCTTTCGACGCTGATGACCGGCGCGGTGATCGGCCTCATCTGGGTCGGGTGAGCGCGCCGGACAGCGCGCCGGCTACACGCCTCGTCGCATACGCCTTCCAATAGCTGTAATTTGAAGGCAAGCCTTGGCCCAAACCGGAGGGCGAATGAAAACCACGCTCAAATTGGAAGAGTTCCGTGCGCCTACGAAGCTTAAGGTGTCGGCGCTCTGGACATCGCTGATGTTCCTCTATGTCTACGGCGATTATTTCAACATGTATTCGCCGGGCAAGCTTGAAAAGATGGCGGCGGGGAATGTCGGCCCCGTGAATGCAGCTGACGAAACCGGAATGCTCGCGATCTCGATGATGATGGCGGTTCCGGCGCTGATGATCGCCTTGTCGTTGCTTTTACCCGCGGCTCTCTCGAAATGGCTGAACGTGCTTTTCGGGCTTGCTTATGCGGCGATCCTCGCCGTCACCCTGCCGGGCGCGCCTCTATTCTATGTCGGATATGGGGCGATCGAAATCCCGCTGTCATTGCTGATCGCGTGGACTGCGTTCTCCTGGCCGAAAACGGAAGAGGGCGGGCGATGAGCGTAAGGATGCAAGGGCGCATCGCTGGCTTTATCTATCTCGGTCTCGTGCTGACCGGCATCGTCACGCTCGCTTATGCGCCCGGAAAACTCGTTGTCGATGGCGACCCGGCGGCGACGGCCGCGGCGATGGCCGAAAATATGGATCTTTTTCGCGCCGCGAATATCGCCGCGCTGGCGATGTGCGCATTTTTTCTTGCGCTGCCTTTCGCGTTGGCGCGGTTTCTTTCGTCCTATGGAAAGACAGCCGCGCGGTTGATGATCCTCTTCGTCGCGGTGAGCATCCCCGTGACGCTGCTGGCGATTGTGCAGCATTTTGCGCTCGCAGGTCTGGCGGCTGACGGCGGCCTCACTGCGTCGGAAACGGCGAACCGGCTCGCCGCCTATGACAAATGGATGGACATGGCCTCGATCTTCTGGGGCCTCTGGCTTGCGCCGCTCGGCTGGCTGATCCTCAAATCGGGCGCCATTCCACGCGTTCTCGGCGTGCTGCTCCTGCTCGGATGCGTCGGCTATCTCGCCAATTATTTCGGGCCGGTCCTCTATGCGGGTTACGATGACCTCCCGTTTCGCAGCTATATCTCGAAGCCGGGTTCGATCGGCGAGATCGGGACGTGCCTGTGGCTTTGCGTCATGGGCGCGCGCGCTTCGAATTGACAAGACGCTGAGGCAGGTGTGACGTCGCGCGCATGACCAGAAGCTGGAAGCAAGGCGGCTGCCATTGCGGCGCGGTCCGCTGGGAGGCGGAAACGGACGACGATATTGTCGCTGACGCCTGCAATTGCTCGATCTGTTCGATGACAGGCTTCGTTCATGTCATCCTGCCGCAATCTCGCTTTCGCCTGTTAGACGGCGCGGATGCGATTGCGACCTACACGTTCAATACGGGCGTCGCCAAGCATCATTTCTGCAAGCATTGCGGCGTTAAATCCTTCTACGTCCCGCGCTCCAATCCGGACGGCTATTCGCTCAATCTGAATTGCATGGACAAGTCGCAATTCGCTTCGATCGAAATCCGACCCTTTGATGGTCGGAACTGGGAGGCGAACGCCGAAACCCTCGCGCATTTGTCGAAGGAGTAGGCGGGGCCTCGCCTACTTCTTCGGCCAATCATCCGTATCGTGATCGGGATGTTGCCGGTTTGAGCGGGTGATAGCCGCCGCCCAGTCGGCGTCGGCGCCCGTCAACCCTTCCTCAGGCAGGTTTTGTAGCGCGCCGAACCATGAAACGCGCGATTCGATACCCATCTGCGATTTGGGCGCAAACTTATCCGGCTCGTCAAGAGAGCCGATGGTGAGATTGATGCGCCCATTGTCGAGCGAATTGTAAAACAGCGGCGTGCCGCAATCCCTGCAGAAGCCGCGCGTCGCATGATCGGAGCTTTTGAAGGAAGCGGGCGCGCCGCGCGTCCATTCGAGCGCTTCATTCGGCGTTGCGACAAGGGCGGCGAACACATTGCCGACCGCTTTCTGGCACATTCGGCAATGACAAAGATGCGCGTTATCCAGCATAACGTCAGTGTGATAGCGCACTGCGCCGCACTGGCAGCCGCCGCTGACGGAAATCTTGTATTTTTTCATTTCTGCCGCTTTCCTTGCGCGCGTGAAGCGAGATGACAAAGATATGGCCGAAACGCGCCACAGCAAACCTGCGCAGGCGAAAGAATCCTTATCGGAACTGTTAGAAGAAATTCGCGCCTGTCGCTTTTGCGTCGAAACGCCGATCGGCGCCGCCTTGCCGCATGAACCGCGGCCGGTTCTTCAGGTCTCGTCAACGGCGCGGCTTGCGATATTCGGCCAGGCGCCGGGCGCGCGCGTCCACAAGAGCGGGCGACCGTTCACCGACCCTTCCGGCGACCGGTTGCGCGACTGGCTGGGGATCGGACCTGACATTTTCTATGACGAGACGCGGGTCGCGATCGCGCCGATGGGGTTCTGCTTTCCCGGTTATGACGACAAGGGCGCCGATCGTCCGCCGAGAAAGGAATGCGCGCCATTGTGGCGGGCTCGGCTGATCGCAGCGATGCCGCGGGTTGAAACGGCGGTGCTTGTCGGGTCCTACGCCCAGAACTGGCATCTTGAAGGGCCGACGCTCAAAACCATGACCGAGACGGTCGCGAACTGGCGCGCCTATGCGCCCGCCTTTTTCGTCATCCCGCATCCTTCATGGCGGAACAATGCATGGATCAGGAAGCACCCGTGGTTCGAAGGCGAGCTTTTGCCCGCCTTGCGCGCGGCGGTCGGCGCGGCGACGGCGCCCCTGAATTCATGACGCATGACAAAGAGTTTTGTTGCAGGACCGCGCGGCGCGGCGGATGATCTTGCGTCGCAATCCCTTTCAGAAATGCCGCAAATGGCGCCAGCGCGCAAAAAGCCGGCCTCCGGCGCGGATCCCGGCAAGGTTCCGCCCGTAATCGTCCGTGTCGCCGGCGCCGCCGACCTCGATGCGATCGACGCCATCGAACGGCGCGCCTTCACACAGGACCGCTTCCCGCGCCGCAATCTTGTTCGGCTTTTGAAGAGCCCGTCCGCTCTGGTCCTTCTGGCGAGA
>JAGRED010000338.1 GCA_020446725.1 Parvularculaceae bacterium
AAAGCCAATTCGGAACGCTATGCGGCGCTCTAGGCGGAAGATTCGGCGTCGAAACTTGACGTCGATAATGCGTTGAACGATTTCAAATCTGCCGAGGCGGAATTGCGAGCCGCCGATTATGCGCTGAAGCAGCGAACGATCATCGCGCCTTTCGACGGCGTTGTCGGGCTTACTTCGATCGAGCCTGGCGATTATGTGCGCGCCGGCGATGTCGTAACGACGATCGACAATCTCTCGGCGCTGATCGTTGAATTTTCCGTTCCGCAGGAAGAGGCCGCCGGCGTCAAACTCGGTCAGAAGGTCGAGGCCGTCCTCGCCGGCGCAGGCGGCGGCCGGCTTGAAGGCGCCGTCAGCGCGATCGACAGCCGCGTCGATGTCGCATCGCGAACGCTGAAAATCGAAGCGACGTTTGCAAACCATGCAGGCGCGCTCCTGCCGGGCGCGACTTACGCCGTGTCGACGACGAATGAAGGCTCGCCCGCCACGTCCGTTCCGGGCCTAGCCGTTCAATGGGATCGCACCGGCGCCTATGTCTGGAAGATCGCGAAAGACGGCGCGGCGCAGCGAACCGGCGTCATCATTCTCCAGCGGCGCGACGAGATCGCGCTGGTCGACGGCGATCTTGCGCCGGGCGAGGTCGTCATTGTCGAAGGCGCCGACCGCGTGCGTCCCGGCATGTCCTTTCCGCAAACGAGCGGCGTTTCGACCGGCGCAAGCGCCGCGCGCAGCGCCGGAGCGCCCTGATCGTGGCGTCTTCGGAAGCTGAAACTTCAGGACCGGACGGCGCGGCGCGCGACGGCGGGCTTGTCGCCGCTTTCATCAGGCGCCCGATCCTCGCGGCGGTCGTCAACCTGCTGATCCTCATCGCCGGCGTCGCAGCCCTACTCGGCGTTGAAGTGCGCGAGCTGCCGGATGTCGACTCGCCGGTCGTGACGATCGATACGCGCTATCCCGGCGCAACGCCTGAGTCGATTGACGCTGAGGTGACGTCCGTCATCGAAGCGGCTGTCGCGCAAGTCGACGGCGTCGTCTCCATCTCGTCTTCTTCCTCGCGCGATCGCAGCCGGATCGTCGCGGAGTTTTCCTCGCGCGTCGATATCAACGTTGCTGCGACCGATGTGAAGAACGCCGTTTCCGCCATCGCAAGACGGCTGCCGGACGACGTCGAGGAGCCGACGGTAGTCAAGGCGGACAATGATTCATCGCCCGTCATGCGTCTGTCTGTCTCGGCGACGGATATGGCGCCCGGCGATCTCGCCAATCTCGTCGAGGATGTCGTCCAGCCGCGCCTGCAGGCGGTCGAAGGCGTGGCGCAGGCGCAGGTTTACGGCGAACGGAAAAAGGCGATTCGTGTCCGGATCATGCCGGCCTCGCTCGCTGCGCGCGGGTTCTCGGTCGATGACGTCGCGCGCCTCGTCGCCTCCGCATCGACGACCGCCTCGGCCGGACGCCTCCGCAACGCGACGCAGGAAATTCTCATTCGCGCCGAAACGCCGGCGACGAGCCCGGAGGAAATCGGCGCCTTGCGGCTGGACGACAAGACGCGTCTTTCCGACGTCGCGCTCGTCGAATGGTCGTTTGAGGATGAAACGACCTCGGCGCGGGTGAACGGCCTTCCCGGCGTCGGCATCGGCATCCTGCGCCAGGCGCAATCGAACACGGTCGCCGTGTCGCAAGGCGTCAGGGCCGCCGTCGCAGACCTCAATGAAAGCCTACCCGCCGATGTCGAGGTCAACATTTCGACGGACGATTCAATCTTCATCGAACGTTCGATCGAAGAGGTGATCGGCAGCCTCATCGCCGCGACCCTGATCGTCATCGCCGTGATTTTCCTGTTCCTGCGTTCTTGGCGCGCGACGATCATCCCGGCGGTCGCCATTCCGGTTTCTCTTC
>JAGRED010000339.1 GCA_020446725.1 Parvularculaceae bacterium
ATCGCCCCAGGCGGCGGAGCGTTGAGCGCTGATGAGCTGGGTGATGTCGTCAAAGGTGACGACGAAACTGCGCTGGCCTTCGACATCGTCACTGACAATCCGCACATTCAGCGCGCGCGAGAATCCGTCGCGTTCAACCGTGATTTGCCCCGCCGCTATATCGAATGGCGGCTCGGACGCTGCAGCGAAGAGGTCGCGCGCTTCCGGCAGAACGTCGGCGAACAGCCGGCCCGCCATGCGCGCCTCGTCAAGATCGACGATATCGGCCGCCGACCGGTTGGCGATGGTGATGCGCCCTTCCGGATTGACGCCGACGACGCCGGCCGAGACGCCTGACAGAACCGCTTCCGTGAAGCGGCGGCGACGGTCAAACTGGCGGTTCGTCTCAACAAGGTCGTCCCGCTGCGTCTGAAGCTGCGCGGTCATGTGGTTCATGGCGCGCGCGAGCGCGCCAAGCTCGCCGTCGTCCTTGTGCACTTCGACACGGGCGCCGAGATCGCCGCTGGAAACGCGCCCCGCCATGTTCACGAGACGGCCAATCGGCTGAACGATGCGCGTCGCCGCCCAGAGCGCCAGCCAGATAGCGCCGAAGAGAATGATGACGGCGAGAATGATATAGCCGGCGAGAAAGATGCGTTCGGTCCGCGACCGGCTGATGCGCGCCTCCTCCCAATCGGTCCTCAGCGCGCTGACCGCGATGAGACGGCGCGTCGTCGCCTCCTCCATCGGCTGGTAGGCGATAAGATATCCCTGCTGGTAATCCGGAATCTTCAAGATGACGCGAAACTTGTCGAACCGCTTGTCGTCATTGACGCCGAAACTTCCTGCGCCCGGTTCGAGCTTCTTCAGGCCGTCGAGCGTTTCCTGCGACGGCAGGCGGTACGAACCGGGGCGCACTTCGGCGCGCACCAGAAGCCTGTTGTCGCCGCCAAGCACGTAAAGCGCGTCGAGGCCGCGTATTTCGGCCTGCGTGAAAAGATACTCGCGAAAGCTGATCGGCGTTCCTTCAAGCCCCAGTCCCGCTTCCTCGCTGCGCCGGACATCAAAGGCGATCTGTTTGAGCATCAGCTCAAGTTCGCCCTTCTTGAATTCGATGAGGCCGTTGGCGAGATCGCGCGCCGTGTTTTGGTAATTCTCGATCCGTTCGCCGAAGACGTCATTGAGGCTGGAGCGCAGGATCGTAAAGGCGAACAGAAAGGCGATCACCGCCGGCACGGCGGCGACGATCGAAAAAAGCCCGACAAGTTTGAGATGCGTCGCCGACCCGGCGAGTTGATTGCGTCGGTCGGACCAGACATGCCAGAAGCGCGCGCCGATCAGTAGGGCGAAACCGGCGGCGATAACGACATTGCCGACGATAAGGCCAATCAGAACTTTGCGTTCGACATGCTCGACCGCAGGCGAAAGCAAAAACCAGGTCGTCAGAAACGCCACAACGCCGGCGCCGGCGAGCGCGGCGGCGGCGGTCGCATTGGACATCGCCCAGCGGGGAAGAAGTTTGCGAGCGCCCCTTAACGGCCCGCCCAACCCCGACGCGCGCGGATGTGCGTCTTCCGAGC
>JAGRED010000340.1 GCA_020446725.1 Parvularculaceae bacterium
CCTAGTTTACCAATGTTCCTGCTCATTCCCGCATTGCTGCCGGCCGGCGCGCCTTTCTGGCTCTCGCTTCGGGCCGACAATCACACGCTTCACGTAAAGAGCCTCCCGGCCGAGGCCGGGAGGCAAGTCAAGCGCTAAAAACGGGAGGTTTTTCGCGCTATTTTGAGATTGCGAAGCTGCAGGCGGCTTTTGCTGCCGGCGAGTTCTCATCGTCCTGCCACGCGGCGCAGTCGATAAAGACAAGCCGGCGGCCGACTTTGGCGATGCGCGCCTTGGCGAACAGCGGTGAGAGTTTGACCGACTTCAGGTAGTCGACATTGATGTTGATTGCGCTGCTGTTTGCCTCGGAGCCAAGGGCGCGCTTCAATTCATGCAGCGCGGCGAGCTCCAGAAATGTCGAGACAATCCCGCCATGGAGCGCCTTGATCAGCGGATTGCCGACATGGGCGTCTCCCGGCGTCATCGAATATAGGCGCCCGTCTCCGGTTTCGATGGCTTCAAAAGAGAGCCAATGACCGAGCGGCGAGTCGATCAACCCCGTCATGCCTGAGGCCCTTCCGCAAGCCGGGCGAAATCCGGCCCGCCGCTGCCGATCATGAAAGCGCCGACGGCGCTTGCAAGCGGTCTTCCGTCATAATCGACGATTTCGCCGCGTGTTCTTGCAATATTGCCGTTGATCGCGAAACACTCGGCGCTGCAAATGACTTTGGCGCCGATTTCAATCGGTCGAAGATAATCCGTTTTCAGATTGATGGTGGCTATCGCTCGCGGTTCTTGAATTTTGGCGAAGACCGCAAAGCCGAACACTGTGTCGAGGATGATCGTGTAAGCGCCGGGGTGCGCATAGCCGCCCTCCCCCTCGCACGAGAAAAAGGCCGGTATCGTCGCGATTACGCAAACCTCGTCGGCTGCGATCTTGCTCGGCTCCATATTCAGAGCCGCGAACAATTGGTGGCTTTTGGGGAAGAATGATTTCATTATGTCCGCCCAGGGCGGCGCGTCGCTGGAATCTTGCGGCGACATTCGAGCTTGCTCGCAGTTCGCCTTCATCCCTTGCTCCTGGCGGCTTTGCGTTGGACGCGGTGCAGGGAATCGATGTCGTCGGAAGAACCTGCGACAGGCGCCGCGCCGAGTTCGACAAGGTTGGACTTTGCAATCGTCAGAGCCTCAATAAAGTCCTCGACGCGCGCGACGGAAAGACCCTTGAAAGCGTCCTTGTAAAGATTGTTCGCCGCCGCCCGCATGTCCTCAATCACGGGAAGGATCTTATCCGTGAGATAAATCAGATTGGCGCGGCGGTCGCCGGGCGCAGGGGCGCGGCGAACCCAGCCGCTTTCTTCGAGGCGGTCGACAAGCCGGCCGAGCGGCGCCGCCTCGATATCGAGCTCGTCCGCGAGCGCCCGTTGGGTCCGTCCGTCATTGCGGTAAAGGTGAGCGAGCACGAACCATTGCGCGCGGGTCAGACCTATGTGTTTGACCCGGCGATCAAATTCCCGCCGGAGCAGCCTCGCCACGTCGTTAATCAGGTAGCCGGGATTGTGCTCGATCCGGTCGTCCATCTTCTTCATCGCCCGCACCCGCCTGTTGCGCTTGCCAACGTTAATATATACTAAGTTATTAAGTCTTAGTATAGCGTTTTTGTCAGTGGTGAGAGCGTCGGCGAATGCGTGCGCATGTCAGATCCGGGTCCGGTTGGAAGATAAAGGCTGCGGCGCTTTTCGCCGCATTCGCCGCGATTGCCGGCTGTGGTTCCGGCGGGGATGCGGACTCCGCGGCTGCCTCGAAACATAGGTCCTCTGTCGAAGAAGCTGCGGCTGTGAAGTCGGTCAAGATTGTCAAACCGAAGCCGGCGACGGTCCGGAATACGGTCATTGCGACAGGCTCAATCGGCTCAAAACAAACCAGCAATATCGGTCCTCTCGTCGAAGGCGTCGTAGAATCGATCTTCGTCAATGTCGGCGATCGCGTGACGAAAGGCGATCCGCTATTTCAGACGCGCCCCCTGACATATGAGCGCCGCCTCGAGGAAGCGAAAGCGACGCTGGAACTTGCTGTCGCCCGGCGCAAGAACGCAGAACGGGTTCTCGAGAGAACCGAAAAGCTGCGCGCCGAAGGCTACGCGCCGCAAGCGCGTCTCGACGACGCCAGAACCGCCCTTGATGTAGCAGCGGCCGAAGTCGCACGCGCGGCGGCGGCGGCGAAAACAGCAGAGCGCCAGCGAGAGGATACGATGGTTCGCGCGCCTTATAGCGGCGTCATCACCAAAAGGTTCAACGATGAGGGCATTTATCTCTCCAATGTATTTCGCGGCGGGACGGAAAGCTCCGTTCTGCAAATCCAGGAAAATCACATCGTCGTCGCGGTCGTTTATGCGCCGGAGCAACATCTGGGTTCGCTGAAACTCAATCAGAAAGCGCTTGTTTATGTCGAGTCGCAGCCCGAACCGCGAGAGACCTACATTCTGGTATTGAACGACATGCTCGATGTCGGCGCGCGGACGGTTGAACTGCGCTTGCCGATCGACAACTCGGATTATTCCCTGAAATCAGGCCAATTCGCCCGCGCCGAAATATTCACGGATGAGTTGCAGGCGTTGTCAGTCCCGGCCGACGCCGTCCGACGAGATCAGACGGGGGCTTATGTCCTCACAATAAAAGACGGACGCGTCGAAAAAAGACTTGTCGTCGCCGAGGAGCGGCCTGATGGAACGACAGTCGTGCGTGAAGGGCTCGACGTTGGCGATGACGTCATTGTTCCGAATGGCGAGCCGATCGCCGTCGGCGACTCCGTTGCGCCTGAGGCCGCCTGATGTGGCTCGTCGACCTTTCAATCAAGCGCCCGGTCCTCGCCGTGATGATGATCGGCGCCCTCGTCGTACTCGGCTGGATTTCGATGGGCCGGCTTGGCGTCGATCTCTTTCCCGATGTTGAGTTTCCCTATGTCGCAGTAACGACGACGCTCGAAGGCGCGAGCCCCGACACGATGGAAACCGAAGTTTCCGATGTGATCGAGGAAAGCGTCAACACGATCTCCGGCATCAAACAGCTTCGTTCGACGAGCGCGGACGGACTCTCTCAAGTCTTCATCGAATTCGAGCTCGAGGAAAATGTCGATGTGAAGGCGCAGGATGTACGCGACAAGGTCAACATCGCGCGCCGCGACCTTCCCGAAGACATCGATCCGCCGGTGATTGAAAAGGTCGATCCGGACGCTGCGCCGATTATGTCTGTCATGATCGCTGCTGACGCGCCGATTGGCGACATCACCACCTATGCGGACGAAGTCGTCAAGGAGGCCGTCCAGCGGCTGCCCGGGGTCGGGTCGGTGACAATCGTCGGGGGGCGTCTTCGCGAAATCCGCATATGGCTCGACGCCGACAAGATGCGCGCGTTTGGCGTGACCGCCGAAGACGTTGTGCGCGCCGTCAGGTCCGAACACGCCGAAGTGCCCGGGGGCCGTCTCGAAACCGGGGGCGGCGCGCGCGAATTCGGCGCCAAGACGGTGTCGGAAGCGGAGACGCCGCGCGAATTTGAAGATCTTGTCGTGGCGTTCCGCGACAGCGGCGCGCCGACCCGGATCGGCGACGTGGCGCGGGTCGAGGACGGTCTTGAGGATGAGCGGAGTTATGCTGAGTTCAACGCCCGTCCGGGCGTCTCGCTCGATGTTCGCCGGCAGTCCGGTCGCAACACGCTTGAAGTCGCCGAAGCCGTTTATGCGGAGATCGAGCGGCTTAAAGCGGTCGCGCCCGAGGGATATGAACTCGTTGTCGCCCGCGATGTGAGCCGTTTTATTGAATCGTCCGTTGAGGACGTGACCCATGAGCTCGAGATTGCGATCGTTCTCGTCGTTATTGTCACGTTCTTCTTTCTCCTGAGCTGGCGCGCCACGCTGATGGTCGCCATCGCCATTCCAACATCGCTGATCTCGGCGTTCTTCGCCTTCGAGGTCTTCGACTTCACCATCAACATGCTGACATTGCTGGCGCTCACCGTGACCATCGGATTGCTGGTCGACGACGCCATCGTCGTCGTTGAAAGCGTTCAGCGCGACATCGACGCCGGCGTCGCGCCTGCGAAAGCAGCGCGACACGGCACTGAACGCGTCGCACTCGCCGTGCTTGCCGGCACTTTCGCAACGCTCGCCGTCTTCGTGCCGATCGCTTTCATGGAAGGCGTTGTCGGGCGCTTTTTTCTTCAATATGGCCTTGCAATCGTCTTCGCGGTCTCCGTTTCATTACTAGTGGCGCTGACCCTGACGCCGATGCTGGCGTCGCGATTCCTGAGACCGGAAAGTCATCCTCCATTCCTGCGCCCGATCGAAAAGTTTCATCACCAGCTCGATCAGATTTACAGCCGGATTGTCGGGGCTGTCGTTCGCTGGCGATATGTCGCGCTGGCGGCCGCGATCGGTTCGCTGTTCGTGGGCGGATTCTTCGCGTCAAAAGTGCCGAGCGGCTTCACCTCGAAGGCGGACCGAAGCGAATTTCTGGGATCCATAGAATTGCCGCTCGGATCAGGCATTGCTGAATCCAAAAAGGCGATCGCATTGGCGAATGGGGCGCTGCGCGGCGTTATGCACATCGAGAACATTTTCTTGACCGCCGGCGCCGGGAGTCAGGGAAAAGCCAATGTCATCGATCTTTATGCGTCGATTACGCCCAAGCAGGAGCGGCGGATCGGGCAATTTGAGGTGATGGACGCGGCGCGCCAGGCGTTAGTCGCGGCGGTTCCCGAGGCGAAGGAAATTACCGTCGCTGAAGTGCCGTGGATTTCCGGCGGCGGTGTTTCAACGGGCGACGTTGAACTGGTCGTGCGCGGCGACGCCATCCCGGAAATCGACGCTTATGTCAAAATGGTCATGTCGCTGATGCGTGAGACAAACCTTTACTCCGACCTGCGTTCCAGCTTCGAGGAGGGGCGCCCTGAGCTGCTAATTGACTTCAATCGAACGCGGGCCGGGGATCTGGGCGTTTCTGCGCGCACTCTGGCGACGACGGCGCGCACCGTGATCGGCGGTGTCGACGCCGGCTCCTTTGAGGAGGGCGGCAAACGATACGATGTTCGCGTCAGGCTTGAGGAGTCTCAACGCCAGGACCGTGATCAGCTCGAACTCATTCAGGTCAGAAATGAATCGGGACGATTGATCGACCTCGCCAGCGTAGCGTCAATGCGTTTCGCCAGCGGACCTTCGCAAATCGAACGACAGGACCGGGCGCGCAAAATTTCCATCCTGGCGAACACCGCGTCAGGCGTGGCGCTAGGAACGGCGACCGAAGCGCTTGAGGCGATCATCGCCGCCAATCCGCCGCCTGCGAGCATGCAGATCACCTATGAAGGAACCGTCCGCCGGATGAATGAGTCGATTTCGGCCATTATGTTCGCTTTTGGACTCGCCATGATCGCGCTGTACATCGTGCTGGCGAGCCAGTTCAACTCCTTCGTTCAACCGATCGTCATCATGCTGACGGCGCCGCTGTCATTTTCCGGCGCTTTCGCGATGCTTTATTTCGGCGGCCAGGAAATGTCGCTCTTCGCCCAGATCGGCCTCATCGCGTTGATGGGCATCGTCATGAAAAACGGCATTCTGCTCGTCGACCGGGCGAACCAGTTGCGCGAAGAAGGCGCGGCGGCGCGCGATGCGATCATCAAGGCCTGCCCCGAGCGCTTGCGGCCGGTTCTGATGACGGCGTTCGCCGCGATTTTCGGCATGATCCCGGTCGCGCTGTCCGGTTCCGACGGCGCGGAATGGAGGAACGGGCTTGGCTATTTGATTATTGGCGGGCTTTCGTCGTCGACGATCCTCACCCTGCTCGTTGTGCCGGCCGCCTATATGGTTCCCGGCGACATCAATACCATCGCGAAGCGGTTAATTGGCGTACTGAAAGGCGTGTTTGCGGGCGGCTCGACTGCGCCCGGATCTGCGTCCCGGAAGCCTGCGGAGTAAGAGAGACAATGCTGCGTGAATTTGGACAAGTTGAGGAAATACGGACGCTGATTGTTGGGATTCTTGCTGCCGCGCTCGCAGTCTGGTCCGCCAGCGGCGCCGCCGCCCAGACCCTCGAAGAGGCGTTGTCGCTCGCCTATGTCACAAATCCGGAGATCGCCGCCGAGCGCGCGCAACTCGACGCGACCGAGGAAGGGGTCGTGCAAGCCCGAGCGCGCGGTCTGCCGCAGATTACGGCGGGCGCCGGCTATCAAAAAGTCGATAATACCCAATCCATCAATGGCGAGGTTTTCAACGTCGGCGCGGGCGGGCGCGACTTCAAGCTCGATACGGCGACGGCGCAGGTCAGCGGCGAGCAGCAAATTTTTGCGGGTCTGCGAAACGTGAATGCGATCCGTCAGGCGAAAGCGCGCGCTCGGGCCGGCGGCGCGCAATTAACGCTCGTCGAGCAGGACGTGTTGGCGCGCGCGGCCACGGCGTATTTTGACGTCGTGCGCGACACCGTCGTATTGAAGGCGACGGAAAGCAACGTTGAGGTTCTTGGAAAACAATTCGAGGAGGCCGCTCTCCGCTTTGAGATCGGCGAAGTCACCAATACAGATGTGGCGCAGAGCGAAGCGCGCCTTGCGGCGGCGCGTGCGCGGATGACCGGTGCGCAGGCGCAGTTGGCGATCAGCCGGGCGGCGTTCGCGGAACTCATCGGGCAAATGCCCGGATCTCTTGAAGAGACGCCGGCTTTGCCCGAGGCGCCAGCTGCAATTGATGACGCGATGGCGATCGCGCGCGAGCTATCGCCAGTCATCCTCCAGGCGCAAATGCGCGAGCAAGCCTCTCGTCGCGGCGTCGCTATTGCAAAGGGCGCGTTTTCACCGACCGTGTCATTGACCGCCGGTTATCAATATGCCGAAGAGCCTTCGTCTTTCATTGCGGAAGATGAGCAGTTCGCTTACGGCGTGCGCGTGACTGCGCCGATCTTTCTTGGCGGGCTCAATCTTTCTCGCGTGCGCGAGGCGCGCGCGCTCAACAGA
>JAGRED010000341.1 GCA_020446725.1 Parvularculaceae bacterium
CAAACGAACTGATGACGACCGGCGGAATTGAACAGCGCCTTGCAGCGCCGGCGATCTTTGCGGCGCTGATTGTCGGCGCGCCCGCCGCCGCCGTCCTCGTCAGCCTGGCCGGCCCTTATGGCGATGCAATCCGTCATGTGATGGACACCGTCGCTTTCGGTTATTTCCTGAACACGTTGCTCTTGTGCGCGATTGTCGGGCTTTTTTCCGCCGCGTTCGGGATCGGCGCCGCGCTGCTCACCGCTGTTTGCGATTTCCCTTTGCGCCGGTTTTTCGCCTACGCGCTCGCCTTCCCGCTTGCGACGCCCGCCTATATCGCCGCCTACGCCTATGCCGATCTGCTTGGGCCGTTCGGAGCGCTCGCGCCCGTTGCGAACGCCGCCGCGGCGCTCGGCCTGCCATCCATAAAAAGCCTTCCCGGCGCAGCGCTCATCCTTTCGCTGACGCTCTATCCTTACGTCTATCTGACGGCGCGCGCCGCCTTCGCCGCCCAATCGGCGTCCGTCATGGAAACCGCACGCATGCTCGGCGCGGCGCCGCTGAAAGCCGCCTTCACGGTCCTCTTGCCGATGGCGCGCCCCGCGATCGCCGGCGGCGTCGCGCTCGCCATGATGGAGACCGCGGCGGAATTCGGCGTCGCCGATTATTTCGGCGTTCCGACCTTGAGCGTCGGGATTTTCAGGACATGGCACAGTTTCGGCGATCTCTCCGCCGCCGCGCAGCTCGCCTCAAGCCTCTTTCTTTTTTCCCTGCTGCTGGTCGTTTTCGAAAGCGCCGGACGCCGCGGACGATCGAGCGATGCGCCGCGCGTTTCGGGCGGCGACATCCTCTTTCCGTTGAAAGGCGCGGCCGCGGCGGGCGCGGGCGCCTTCTGCGCGCTGTTGACGCTCGCGGGTTTTGCGGTTCCCGCCGCAGCGATCGCCGCAAAGATTGATCCGGCGCTCTGGGCTTACGCCTCCCGCGGTCTCGCATCGACAATTTCAAACAGCTTTTTCATCGCCGCCGCCGGCGTCATCGCAGCGATGGCGCTGACCCTGCCGCTCGCCTATTCGGCGCGATACGGCCGCAGCGCTTTTCTTCGCTTCGCGGTAAGGACGGCGACGCTCGGTTACGCCGTGCCGGGCGCCGTCATCGCCATCGGCATCTTGTCGGTCTTTTCCTTCGCGCGCGATCTCATCGGTCCGGCCGTCTGGATGACGGCGGGACCGGTCGCTCTCGTTTACGCCTACGCCGTCAGGTTTATGACCGGCAGCTACAATGCGACGACCGGCGGCCTCGCCCAGATCGACCCCGGCCTTGACGCCGCCGCGCGCACGCTCGGCGCCTCGGGCGCCGCGATCGCGCGCAGAATTCACGCCCCGCTGCTTCGGCGCGCCGCGCTCGCCGGCGCGACCATCGTTTTCGTCGACATCGTGAAGGAGCTTCCCGCGACGCTCATCCTCCGGGATTTCAATTTCGAAACCCTGGCGACACGCGTCTACCGGCTGGCGGGCGATGAACGCCTCGCAGAAGCAGCGCCCGAAGCCTTGCTGCTTATCGCAATCGGCGCCCTGCCGATTATCTTTTTCAATTCGCTGTCAGGAAGGCGCGCGCGATCAGTCGCCGAATGAAGCGAGCGCCGCTTCGAAGCAATCGCAAATATAATGCGCCTGATCCGGCGTCAGATATGGATGCATTGGAAGGGAAATGATTTCCGCGCACAGGCTTTCGGTCGCCTGCAGCGGATCGATGGGCGCGAATTTTTCAAACGCCGGCATTTTGTGCAGCGGCGTTGAATAATAGATCGCGGTCGGCACGCCCTTTGACTTCAAAGCGGCGACGACATCGTCGCGGCGGCGTGTCCTGACCGAATAATAGCCGTAGCCCGAGCGCGCGCCCTCAAGATGGCGCTGCGGGGCGGCGAGATTGG
>JAGRED010000342.1 GCA_020446725.1 Parvularculaceae bacterium
CTCGCTTTCGTGTTTCTGATGGCCGCATTCCGTCCGACGCCCTCAGCGATGCTGGCGAGCGCCGCGATGCGCCGCGTGTCGGGCAAGTCGGCGAACGACGCCGGCCAGCTCGCCGGGTCGCAAATGCTGCAAAGCCTCGGTCTTGCGGAAAGCGTGCTCGATGCTGATCCGGACGCGCGTCTCATCACGCGGACGGACGGCGTCGTCATCTATGCGAACGACGCCTATTTCGCGCTGGCGCGCGCGGCGGGCGTCATGGGGCTCGCCGGCCTGCCGCCGCGCATCGACCGCCTTTTCGCACAACAGGGCGCGGAGGCGACGAAGCTCTTCCGTCTTTGCCGCGCGGCGAAAAGCGCAGCTGAATCGGCTGAGATCATCTACCAGCAGATCGGGCTTGAAGGCGGCGGCGCGCGCCGGCGTTTTGAGGTGACGACGCGCGGCGTTGATGAGGCGAAGGAATATGTTTCATGGCGCCTGCGCGAATTGCCGATTGAAGAAAACGAACACGACGTTCTCGCCGCGTCTTACGCCGATTATCCGCGGCCTGTCTTCGCGCTGGAAAAATCCGGCCAGATCGCCTGGGCGAACGCCGCGATGCGAAAGGCGCTCGGCCTTGCGCGTCACGAGCTCCATCACATCGACGACGTCGTTCTCGGCGAAACCGGCGATATTGTCAGGAACCTCTGGCGCGCGGACGGCGCCGCGATCCATGCGGAAATCCGCCGCCGCGACGCCGACCCGGTCGAAGCGATATTCGCAAGCTTCCGCCGCGGCGGCGTCGGCGAGGGGTTCATGTGCGCCGAAATGTCGGTGATCGAGGACGCGGCCGACCCGGAAGCGCCGGCGATGTCGGGCGACGTCTCCGAGGCGCCGTTCGGTCTCGCCGTCATCGAGGGCGAAATCGGCCGCGACGCGCGCATCGCCGAGGCGAACAAGACCTTCTGCGACGCTTTTGAGGGCGTGAAGAAGAACACCCCCCTGTCGCGCGTTCTTCCCGTCGCGGCGATCGAGGAAATCGCGGCTGAAATCCGCCGCAAAGCGGCGTCCGGCGGCGCGCCGCAAGTCATTGATGCGACGGTCGGCGAAGGCCCGTCGGCGCGCACCTATGGCGTCTACGCCCGGCCGGTCAAACGCCGTCGCGGCGGCTACGGCGTCAGGCGGACATTTCTCTATGCGGTCGACGTCACGGACAGGAAGCGCATGGAACAGGATCATGCTCAGGACCAGAAGCTGAAGGCGATCGGGTTCATCGCCGGCGAAGTCGCGCATGATTTCAACAACCTGCTGCAGGTCATCCAGGGCAATTGCGAACAGCTGATGCTGCGTCATCCCGCGGGCGATCCCGCCTATCAGGACCTCGTCCTCATCCGCGAAAACGCGCAGCGCGCCGCCAATCTCACCAAGCAGCTTCTCGCCTATTCGCGCAAGCAGACGCTGACCCGCAAGGTGCAGTCGATCACCGACATTCTTCTCGACTTCTCGCGTTTCCTCGACCGCGCAGTCGGTGAGAAAGTGAAGCTTGAACTCGTCAACGGCCGCGGTCTCCCCAATATCAAGGTCGACCGCAACCAGCTTGAAACCGCGATCATGAATCTCGCGGTCAATGCGCGCGATGCGATGGCGCCGAATGGCGGCAAGCTGACGATCCGTACACGAACCGCCTCGTCGGACGAGGTCGCGGGCCTCGGCCTTCCCGGTCTCGCCGCGCAGGATCATTTGCTGATCGAAGTCGTCGACACCGGCCCCGGCGTTCCCGCCGAGATTCGCGAAAAGATCTTCGATCCTTTCTTCACGACGAAAGAAGAAGGCAAGGGCACCGGCCTCGGCCTGTCGACGGTTCACGGCATCATCGGCCAGATGGGCGGCGCGATCACCATCGATAATGCGGCGGAAGGCGGCGCCGCGTTCCGGATCTACCTGCCGGCGCATCTCGGCGGGCTTGATGAGGAAGAAGCGCCCGCGCCGGCCCCTGCGCCGGCCGGCGACTATTCCGGCACCGGCCGCATCCTTGTCGTTGAGGATGAGGATCCGGTGCGCGCTTTCGTCGTCGCGACGCTTGAACGGTCGGGCTATGAGGTGACGCCCGCCGAAGACGGCGTTGAGGCGCTCGAAATCCTCAAGGATGACCGGGAATTCGATCTCATCGTCACCGATGTGATGATGCCGGAGGTCGACGGACCCTCGCTTGTCGAAAGGGCGCGCGCGGAATACGGCGTCGCCTCGTCGGTCATCTTCATGTCTGGCTACGCCGAGACGGCCGTGCGCGATCAGATGGATCGGATCGGCGGCGTCGCTTATATCCAGAAGCCGTTTCCGATGGCGGAGCTTGGCGCGCGGGTGAAGGAAGCGCTGTCCGCGCGCTCGCAGACGAAAGACTGAGCGCGCGGTGCGGAAGGCTTTTTCCCCATCGCATTGCGGCGCCTTAGAAGCCCGGTAAAAGACTTTTATGCGTCAGGTTGTTTTCGATCTCGAAACCACGGGGTTCCGCTTCGACGAGGGGCACCGCATCGTCGAAATCGGCGGGGTTGAGATGGTGCGCGGCGCGGTGACGGGCCGATCCTTCCACACTTACGTCAATCCCGAACGCGACATGCCGGAAGGCGCCTTCAAGGTGCACGGCCTGTCGGAGGAATTCCTGCGCGGTCATCCGGTCTTCGCCGACGAGAAAGTGGCGCGTTCCTTTGTCGATTTTGTCGGCGACGCCGAGCTTGTCGCGCATAATGGCGTTTCCTTCGATTTGCCTTTCATCAACGCCGAGCTCGAAAACGCCGGCATGACGCGGCTGACGAATCCGATTGTCGACACGCTGCATCTGGCGCGACGGAAATTCCCGGGATCGCCCGCGAGCCTTGATGCGCTCTGCTCCCGGTTCGGCATCGACACCAAGGAACGCGAGCGCGAGGGCCACGGCGCGCTTCTCGACTCACGGCTTCTCGCTGAAGTTTACATTGAACTGACAGGCGGGCTTCAGGCCGGTCTTGATTTCGCCGTTGCAGACGCGGTGACGAAAACCGCGTCATCGACCGGCGCGCGTCAGGCGCGCGTTCGCCCGCGGCCGCTCCCTTCGCTGGTGACGGCGGAAGAAGCCGAAGCCCATGCGCGGTTTGTCGAAGGCGAGCTCGGACCTGCGAGTCTGTGGAAAACGCGCGCCTGAAGCGCGCCTCAGGAGGTCAGGCGTTCTGCGCCGCCTGGCCCTGTTCCGCCCGGGCGGCCATGTTGCGCTGGTAGATGCCCATGAAATCGATCGGATCGAGCATGACGGGCGGGAAATTGCCGGCGCTCGTCGTTTCGGCGACGATCTGGCGCGCGAAGGGGAAGAGAAGCCGCGGGCATTCGATAAGAAGGATCGGCTCGATCTGGGCCTCCGGCACATTCGCGATCTCGAAAACGCCCGCATAGGTCGTTTCAACGAGGAAGACGACGTCCTCGGCGCGGCGCGCCCGCACCGAAACCGACAATTCGACCTCGTACTGGTCGCCGCCGAAGCCGCGCGCATTGACGTCGACATTGACCTCGATGCCGGGGGCGCTGTCGCCCTCCCGGAAGCTCGCCGGCGCGCGCGGGTTCTCGAATGAATGGTCCTTGAGATATTGGGCGAGCACCCGAAGGCTCGGCTGCCCGTTGGCCTGGCCTGGCTCCGCGCCGTTCGGCGTCGTTTCCGACATTCGTTCCACCGTCAAACTGTTGCGAGGCGCGCGTCATACACGCCGTGACGGCAAGCGGCAACCCGCAGCCCTTTTCAAGATGTTAACGACTTCGACTGCCCTGCGACGGAGCTTTCCTGCCATACGCGCGGAAGTGAGAGGGGATGTTGGTGTTTTCCTCACCTTCTTGCCTATATATAGGCTAGGTGTCGCGCCGCCGCACGGGCGCGCTTTCACAGCCCCATGAATCGGGCGTCGCTGGTTGCCATGGATCCATCGCTCATCGTCTTTTTCGCCCTCGCCGCCTTTATCGCCTACCGCCTCTATTCGGTGCTGGGGACGCGAACCGGTGAGGAGCGTCAGCGCGATGTCGAAGGGCTCCAGCGGGCGCGCTCGAAAGCGGAGCCGGACGCCGAGCAGGCCGAGCC
Source organism: Parvularculaceae bacterium (assembly GCA_020446725.1). Classification (GTDB taxonomy): domain Bacteria; phylum Pseudomonadota; class Alphaproteobacteria; order Caulobacterales; family Parvularculaceae; genus Amphiplicatus. The sequence continues at coordinate 4,073 of JAGRED010000342.1, forward strand.
GCAACGGCCGGCGAAGGCGCTGCCGCCGGTTTCCCCGGCCGCCGAGGCGTTGCGCGGCGCCGATCCCGCTTTTGACGAGAGCGCCTTCCTTGAAGGCGCGCGCGCCGCGTATGAAATGATCGTCGAGGCGTTCGCGGCCGGCGATCTCAAGAGCATTCGCCGCTTTCTCAGCCCCTCGGTCTTTGAAGCCTTTCGCTCGGCCGTCGCCGCCAGAGATGAAGCGCGGCAGCGAACGGACCTCAAATTCGTCGGGATCGAAAACGCGAAGGTCTCCGCCTCCCGCGTCGAAGACGGCGCGATGATCGCCATTATCGACTTCGTCTCAAATCAGGTAAGGACGACCTTTGACGAAGCGGGCGCCGTCGTATCCGGCGATCCGGCGCGCATCGATCTCGTCAAGGACCGCTGGACCTTTTCGCGTCCGCTGAATTCAAGCGATCCTAACTGGACTCTTGTTGCGACCGGCGCATAGCGCAAAGCGGGGACATCAGCGGATAGGATGCGGCTGTTCAGCGAACGGAACATATCGCGGGCGCTGGTCGCCGTCGTCATCATCGCGGTCTTTCTTGCGGCGCTGACGCTTACGGGCGTCATCGGCGACAAGCGGGCGCCCGCGGGCGAGGGGACGTTCGCCCCGGTCGGCGCTTCGCTGAAGCCTGTCGATTTTGACGACATTCCGGGCTGGCGAAGTGATGCGATCGATGCGGCGCTTGCGCCGTTCCTGCGCTCCTGCGCGCGCATCGCAGGTCTTCCTGACGATGCGCCGGTCAACCCGCTCGAACATCTCGGCGACGGCGCCCCGGCGGGGTTCACGCTCGCCGGCCGTGCGTCGGACTGGCGCAGCGCCTGCGTTGAAGGCGCCAAAACCTTCGCGCAGCCTTATGCCGATGAAAATGCGCGCGCGAGCGGCGCCCGCGCCTTCTTTCAATATTATTTCAGACCGATCCAGTTGCGGCAGCTTTCAGCGCCGGAACGGGGCGGCGAGAGCGCCAGGATCGAGGCGCAGGGCCGGTACACCGGCTATTTCGAGCCGTTCTATGAAGCGAGCCCCTACAGGACGTCCGTCTATTCCGCGCCGGTCTATACGCGTCCCGCCGATCTCATAACTGTCGATCTCGGCCGATTCCGGCCGGAGCTTGCAGGGCAGAGAATCGCCGGCCGCGTCGTCGACGGCGTCCTTGATCCTTACCCGGATCATGCGGCGATCAATGGCGGCGCGCTGGCGGGCCGCGCGCGCGTCATCGCCTATATGCGCCCGAGCGATCTATTGTTCCTGCAGATCCAGGGATCGGGACGGATAAAATTGTCCGATACGGAATTGCGGCTCGGCTATGACGGCGCCAATGGTCGGCCCTATACGGCGATCGGCAGGACGCTGATCGACATGGGCACGCTTTCGAAGGAAGCGGTCAGCATGCAGACCATTCGCGACTGGCTGGACCGCGCGCCGGCGGCCGAAGCGCGAACCGTGCGAGAGTCGAATGAATCCTTCGTCTTTTTCCGTGTGCTCGACACGCTCGCCGACCCATCGCTCGGGCCCTTGGGGGCGCAGGGCGTTCAGCTTACGCCCGGCCGCTCGCTTGCGGTCGATCCGCGCTATACGCCTTACGGCGCGCCGGTCTTCATATCGATTGACGGCGATCCGGCGTTGCGGCGCACTTCCATCCGCCGGCTGATGATCGCGCAGGACACCGGCGGCGCCATCAAAGGGGCGGTGCGCGGCGATATTTTCATCGGCAGCGGGCCGCGCGCCGGCGAGGTCGCGGGCCGTCTGAATGAGACCGGCGAAATGTTCGTTCTCGTCCCGGCGCCGCTCGCTGAACGGCTCGCAAAAAAACCGCGCTGGCGATGAGGCGCCGCCCGCTCAGCGACGAAGAGCGAACGCTCTGGCGACGCGCGGTCAAGGATGTGCGGCCGGCGCGTCCCGTCCCGCTTGAAGCGCCGCCCCATGCGCCGGATTGGACGATCGCGGCGCCGCGCGCGCCGAACCGATCGCGCGGCCAGGCGCTGAACCCCGCTGCGCCGCCATCCGCGCCGGCGCGCCATTTCGTCTTCGGCGGCGGCGACCCCGCGCTTGACCGTGCGGCCGTCACCCGGCGCATCGCCGTCGATCGGGTGATCGACCTTCACGGCCTGACGCAGACGGAAGCGCACCGTCTTCTCGTCCGGCGCATTCCGGATGCGGCCGCGCATGGCGAAAGGCTCCTCATCGTCATCACCGGCAAGGGCCGCGCCGCGCGCGGAATGGCCGGCGGCGGCGGCGTTCTGCGCATGCGGTTTCTAGAACGGGTGGAAGAGCATCCGCTTAAGGGGCTCATCGCCCGCGTCGCGCAGGCGAAGCCGAAAGACGGCGGCGCCGGCGCTTTCTATGTCTTTCTCAAAAAGAAAGGCGCGGGGAGCGCCCGCGCCGATCGCTGATTGAAAGCTGTCACGCCCTGTCAGCCGCCGAGCATTTTCCAGGCGACGTAAGCGGCGAGCGCAAGAGGCAGAATATAAATCAACCCGCGCGACAGACGAATGAACATCGTCTCGATGAAGTCGGCCGCCCAGTCGACCAGCGCTTCGCTCCACCAGCGGCGTTGCGTCTGCGCGGGCAATTGCTTTTGCTCGACGGAAACGATCGGCATTGCGGCGAGCACGAGAACGCCGCGGTTTTTCCAACGCTGGAAGGCTTTCTTGATCGCGCCATTGGCGACCGATCCGCGCAGCCGCCGCGTGAACATGCTGAAGAGGTCGTGACGGAAATCTTCCGGCTCAAACTCAATGTCGAGCATGATCGCGGCCGGTCGGTCGCGTTCGCTGTCCTCATCAAGGCGCGCTGTCGCATGCCTGACGCCGTAATTCCTGAGATAATCCTCAACGTCGCCGATCGAGGCGGCGGTCGAGTCGCGGCGGAATTTCAACATCACGCGAACGCCTTTCGGCGGCGCTGATTCCATGCGTCCGGCGATCATGCCGGCGACGCCGGCGGCGACGAGCACGGCGCCGATAAGCGCAGCGCTGAGATCGCTGCCGAAAACCATCCAGGACGGCGCCTGCCAGACCGGAACGCCCGGCGCGCCCATCATGCCGGGAACGCCGACGGCGAGATAGATAAGGCCGATCAGCGTCATCAGCGCGCCGGCGGCGTTAAACGTGCGCGAGGCGAAATTAGGCGTTCCCGCCGCAACCGCCCTGAGGCGGTTGATCCAATAGCGGGTCTTCGCGTCAGTCGTGCGATAGGCGTCTTCAAATAGCGTGTGGTCGGGATTGATCTCGACCGCCATGAAGCGCGTCTTTTCGCCCGGCGCGTCATCGAAATCGTGATCGATGATCACATAGTCCGAAGAGCGCATGGCGACTTCATAGGGAAGCACCATGCCGTAGAGTTTTCCGGACTGCGCCTCGGCGCCGAGCGTTGAATAAAAACGCGTCTCGCCGGTGATCGGATCGTAGAGCGTGTTCGTCTGGCGCGAGCCGTTCAGCGTGCTGCGCGCCCTGCGCGCGAGCTCGCGATGCGGCTCGACCATTTGCGGAATCTCTTCAACCGAGACGCCGATCGCGCGCATGCCGTCAAGGCGCGACTTGCAGCGGCGCGCCGCTTCGGGACCGGCGAAGACGACATCGATCCGGTCACGGATCAGTTTCTGGTCGCCCATGTCGATCGGCAGACCGGCGCGCGGCATTTCCGCTTCCGTCGCGCTCGGCCGGTTTCCGCTGCCGCTGTCGACCGGCCCCCAGCTCTTGCGCAGACGCCGCTGAAGGGCGGAAAAGCCGGTGCCGGGATGCGACGACTGGACGAGGTCGTAAAGCTGGGATTCGTGAACCGCGAGGCAGAGCTTGTCGGTCGCCTCGACCTGGGCGACGCCGCGCAGCGTGAACAGGCTGGCCAGCGCGCGCAGCGATTCAAAATCGTAGCCGGAATAGGGGTTGTAGAAGGGGATAAGCGCAAAGTCCGCCGTTCCCTGCTGGACCGCGAGCAGCGCCTGTTCCTTGGTGCGCAGCGGCTGGGGAACCGATTCGACATAGTCGAATTTGTTGTTCCGGCTCGCCTCTTCGTATTCGCGCTCGGTGCGCGCCGTCGCGCCGCGAAGGCCGCCGTCGGGAACCGTGCCGTCGTCGCGGGCGCGGGACAGGAATTCCGACGTCGCCTGATAGCCGAAGCCGAACTCCTCGCCGGTGAAGGCGACGCGGGGGCGCTTCTTTCCTTCCGAGGTTTTGACGGGATTGGCGCCGGCGCGACGTTCCTCACGCCCGGCATCCTCGTCCGCCATCGAAAAACGCGGATCGGCGTCAAATTGCGGTCGGAAGCTGTTCCGTCGCCTTGTCGTCACCCGTGAACCGTCAGCCATGAGAATGGCCCCACTTTTTCCCCTAGGAACCGGGAGCTTAACCTGCTGTTAACGAAACACCAAGGCCGGCGGGGTCATCCGCTGTGGCGGCGGGGCAACGATGCGATCCGCCTGCGGTCGGCGCGCCTAGAGAATATAGCGGGAAAGGTCCGAATTGCGGGCGATTTCGCCGATCCGGGCCTCGACCCAGGGGCCGTCGATCACGACCTTCTCGCCGCTGCGGTCGGCGGCCGAAAAGGAAAGATCCTCCAGCACCGTTTCGAGAACGGTCGCAAGCCGCCGCGCGCCGATATTCTCGACCGAGGCGTTGACCGCGGCGGCCGCGTCGGCGATCGCGTCGATCCCGTCCTCGCTGAAATCAAGATCGACCCCCTCCGTCGCCAGCAGCGCGGCGTATTGCCGGATGAGGCTCGCCTCAGTGTCGGTCAGGATGCGCTTCAGATCGTCTCGGGTCAGCGGGTCGAGCTCGACCCTGATGGGAAGCCTCCCCTGAAGCTCCGGCAACAGGTCGGACGGTTTGGCGAGGTGGAACGCGCCCGATGCGATGAAGAGGACATGATCGGTTTTGACCGGTCCGTATTTCGTCGCGACCGTCGCCCCCTCGATCAGCGGGAGGAGATCGCGCTGCACGCCTTCGCGCGACACATCGGCGCCGCCGCGCCCGCCCTCGCCGCCTCGCGCGATCTTGTCGATCTCATCAAGAAAGACGATGCCGTCATTTTCCGCGAGATCGACCGCCTCGCGCGCCATCGCATCGTCGTCGAGCAGGTTGTCGGATTCCTCCGCGACGAGCGGATCGTAAGCGTCCCTGATCTTCAGCTTGCGCCGTTTCGGCGGCCCGCCGAACGCCTTGCCGAGCATGTCGGAAAGATTGATGACGTGGGCCTGCGCGCCCGGCAGCCCTGCAATGTCGATATTCGCGCCGCCCTGATCGCGCAGATCAAGTTCGATTTCGCGTTCGTCGAGGTCGCCGCGCCGCAGCTTTTCGAGAAAATTTGCGCGCGTCGCGGCGCCCGCCGTTTCGCCGACCAGCGCATCGAGAACGCGCGCTTCGGCCGCCTCCCGCGCGCGCGCGCGAACATCCGCGCGCTTTTTTTCGCGCACCAGCGACATTGAAATCTCGACGAGATCGCGCACGATCGAGTCAACGTCGCGCCCGACATAGCCGACTTCCGTGAATTTGGTCGCCTCGACTTTCAGGAACGGCGCGCCCGCGAGGCGCGCAAGACGGCGGGAGATTTCGGTTTTGCCGACGCCGGTCGGCCCGATCATCAGGATGTTTTTCGGCGTGATCTCATCGCGCATCGCGCCTTCGACCTGGCGGCGGCGCCAGCGGTTTCTGAGCGCGATTGCGACCGCGCGCTTGGCCGCCTTCTGCCCGACGATGAAACGGTCAAGTTCTGAAACGATCTCGCGCGGCGAAAACTCTGACATCAGCCCCTTCGATTGCTGTCGGCGGTTCCGCATGTAGGACGCCAAGCGGTTGAAGAAAAGGCTGCAAAGGAAAAGGGCGGCCCTTAGGCCGCCCCGCATTCGGTTCTGATCGACGCTTCAGCTCAGCGCCGGCGCGTATCGCGTCGCGGTGATGGTGACGCCGCTCCAGTCCTTCGAGAATTTGATCAGGAAGTCGAAATCATAGGTGACGTCGATCTTCTTGAAGCTCTGTCCGCCAAGGCTTGTGTCGGTCAGGCTGATCTGCGCCTGGTAAGGCAGTTTGCCGTTGATCGCCGCCGTGATGTTCACGGTGTCGGCGCCGCCATAGAGCGAAACGGCGCGTGCGCCGGCGGCGGCGGCCGCCGCCACGCGGTTTTGTTCAAAGGTCAGCCGCCCGACTTCGAACACGCCGAAAATGAAGGCGAACAGCACGGGCGCGATGATTGCGAATTCAACCGCCTGCGCGCCTGACCGGCAGCGCGAGAAAGACCGAAGGTTTTTCCCCAGACGCATCTCAGCGCACCTGCACTTTCATCTCGGTCGCCATCGTGAAATCGGGGATGAATATGCCCTGATAAGAGCGCGATGCGACGAAGTCGTAATAGATCGACGGTGGAATTTCGCCGGTGCAAAGCGTCGTGCAGGAAACGGCGACGCCCGGCGAATCGGAGCATTCGCACAATCTGGTTACGTCGACAGTCGGGATGTCGGCGGAATCGACGTCGCCAAGCGCTTGGCCATAAGCGCCGGTGGCGGCCGATTTCACCATGTCTTCCAGCGTCGTTTCATCATCGACGTCATTCATCGCAAATTCAGCGCCAGCGCGCACCGACTGGTCGAGATTCATCCGGTCGTTCACGGCGAGACCGACATCGGTGACGATGACGAGGCCGACCAGAAGAACCGGCGCGCCGACAGCAAATTCAACGGCGGACGAACCTGACCTGTCGCGAAGCAATTTTGCAAAATTGATCATCACACGCCTCCTCGCGCTTATCCGACAATCTTGATTGACTGGGCGGCCTTGATTTCTTTCGTGCCGGAATTGGAGCAGTTCGTTGTGAAGTTGGAATTGCCCCAGAAGGTGACGGTGCCGCCGATCACTTGCGTGCATTGGCCGGAACTGTAGGCGACGTTGCTGCCCGTATACGTGATGTCCGAATCCTTGTTCGGCGAATAGACGGCGCCGACGATGTGCGCGCCGTTATTGCCGGAGAGATCCATGTCAACTTCGCTTGACCGGCTGCCGAAAAGCGCAAGGCCGGCATAGGTCCCGCTCGTCGGCGCGGTGATGTCGATCGTCGAATTGCCGACCAGCTTGATGCTCCACTTGCCCTTGAAGTGAAGCGTCACATTGGCGCCGGTGATCGTTTTGCCGCCGGTCAGTTGCAGGCTGGCGACCTGGTTCGCGCTCGTATTCTCGAGCACATAGGTGACGTTCGGGGCCAGCGAGATGCTGCGGTTGAAATTCCATGAATTCGCCGCGCCTGAATAACACCGTATCGCGCCCGAACCCGCCGGCGTCGACGGGTTGCCGCTTTGGGTGAAGTTGTTGGTATTGCCTGTGTAGTCGCACGAAGTCGGCGACGGAACATTCGCATAGGGGTCGGCTGTGATCGGCCCGTTCGAGATCGGCGTCGGGCAGGCGAGGTTGTAGGTGCTGTTGACGGATATGCTGCCGACGGCGGAAATGCAGTCCGCTGTGACGCTTGAGCCGTTTCCGGTCGAGGTGATGGCGGTCTGCGAAATTGAGTTCGCCGCGATATCGCAGCCGGAAAGCGAGACGTTGGTGGAGCCGCCGGTCGAAACGGCGCCGGAAGCGCTCGGGTGAAGCGCCAGGACGCAAGCCGGCCGGCCGTTCTGTATATGCGCAATCGCGGCGGTCGAGAATGAAACCGTGTCTGAGCCTCTGGCGAAATAGCGTGTAAAAACCCGCCGATCCGTTTGCGTCAGCGTCACGTAAACATAGGCCGCTTTGCCGTTCGGATCCGTGCCGTCCACAGCCAGCGGCGCCGTCGACGGCGGGCTCTCAACTGCGATGCCGGGGTCTCCGCCGACATAACCGCACGTCTCGGCGACCGCCTTGGCGGCGGCTGTCATGGTGGCGACGTCCTTGCCTGACCGCAGCTGCGTCGCCGCAGCGAATGCCGCGACGTCAGCGGCATTCTGCAGCTTGCGTTTTGTCATTTCCCCAGCCGCCGACTTCCGCGCCGAAGGCGAGGCCGCCGATGATGATCGGCGTCATCAAGGCCATGATGATGGCGGCGCCGCCATAGACGTCCTCAAGATAGGCCGCGCCGTTTTTGAATCTGGTTTTCAGCTTGAGCAACGACATAGGAGCACCCACATGTTCCCTTATCATCGCCAACCGCAATGAATGCCGGCGGCGATTGAAATGTCTGTCGACTGTGTTACGTATATATTATCATGCGGTGCGCGCCGTCATTTAAATGTTACCACAACTATTCCCATTACTGATTAACGGCGGCGCCGGCCGTGTTAACCTAAATGGAAAATTAGCCGCCGATTTTCTCAATGGTCAGGCTGTCATTCGTGTAGACGCAGATCGAGGCTGCGATCGCCATGGCGCGGCGGACGATCGCTTCCGCGTCGAGGCTGGTCTCTTCATAGAGTGCGACGGCCGCGGCTCGCGCGAAATCGCCGCCCGATCCGATCGCGGCGATCCCGTGCGCGGGTTCGATGA
>JAGRED010000343.1 GCA_020446725.1 Parvularculaceae bacterium
CCACGGGCGTGAAGCCGCCCAGTCGCAATGCCGATCTCAGCGCCGAAGCCGAATTCGCCGCCATCGGCGAATTGCGTCGAGGCGTTATGGAGGACGATGGCGCTGTCGACCCGGTCGAGGAAGCGCGCCGCCGTCGTCGCATTCTCCGTAACAATGGTTTCCGTGTGCGACGAGCCGTATCGGGCGATATGCGAAATCGCGCCGTCAACGCCGGCGACAGCGGCGATTGAGATGACGGGCGCCAGATACTCCGTATAAAAATCTTCTTCTGAGGCCGGCGCAATGGCGGCGTCATGCCTGCGCACCGCTTCATCGCCGCGAAGCTCGCATCCTTTTTCCCGCAAGGCGGTGGCGACTGGCGGCAGCAGCGTTTCCAGACGGACGCGATCGATCAACAGCGTTTCCGCCGCGCCGCAGACCCCTGTCCGACGCATTTTTGAATTCACCGTAACATCGACCGCCTTTTGACTATCCGCATCGCGATCAAGATAGACATGACAGATGCCGTCGAGATGCGAGAGAACGGCGACGCGCGCTTCCTTCTGGACGCGAGCGACAAGCGATTTGCCGCCGCGTGGAATGACGAGATCAATTGCGCCGTCAAGGCCCGACAAAAGCGCGCCGACAGCGCCGCGATTCGTCGTCTCGACGAATTGCAGCGCATTAGCCGGCAACCCCGATTGCTTCAGCCCCTCGCGAAAGAAACGCGCCAGCAGTGACGACGTTTTCACGCATTCCGAACCGCCGCGCAGGATCGCCGCATTGCCGGCCTTGATTGCAATCGCCGCAGCGTCGACCGTTACGTTCGGACGGCTTTCGTAAATGATCGCGATGACGCCGATCGGCGTGCGGACGCGCACGAATTGAAGCCCGTTCGGGCGCTTCCAGGTTTTGATCGTCGCGCCGACAGGATCAGGCAGGGCTGCAATCGTCTTCAGCGCCGAGACGATGTCGCCGATGCGACCCGCCGTCAGCGTCATCCGGTCGATAAATGCCGGCGTCAGATCGTTCGCCGCCGCGACCTCCGCCGCATTGACGCGCAGGATTTCGTCGGCGCCAGCCTCGATACGCGCGGCGGCGTTCAAGAGCGCCGCGTTTTTTATCGCTGTCGGCGCCGCGCGCAACGCATCGGCCGCGGGCCGCGCGGCGGCCGCGATCCGCGCCATCATGTCTTCGAGCGTTTCAGTCATCGCGATGCCGATCGAGTACGAGGTCGTTCTTTTCAATCACGGCCGGACGCCGCCGATAGCCGAGAATGCGTTCGACCTCATCGGATTTCTTCCCCGCGATGGCGGCGACTTCAACCGCGCCGAAAGACGAAAGTCCCTGCGCGATAATATCGCCCGTCTGCGCGCGTATGCTGACGGCGTCGCCGCGCTGGAAATCGCCGCTGACGCGGACGATTCCAGCCGGTAACAGGCTCGAACCGCTCTTGAGCGCTTTCACTGCGCCGTCATCGATGAAAATGTCGCCAAGCGGTTTCAGTCGGCCGGCGATCCATCGCCGCCGCGCACGTTCGGGACTTTGCTGAGAACGGATCAATGTCGCGCGCGCGCCGTCGCCGACAGCGGCGAGCGGCCGCTCAATCGTTCCAGCGGCGATGACCGTTGCGCAGCCCGCCGCGCCGGCGATTTTGGCGGCGGCGATTTTCGAGGCCATGCCGCCCGACCCGACGCCGGCCGCCGCGTTGGCGCCGCCGGCCGCGCGCTCGATTTCCG
>JAGRED010000344.1 GCA_020446725.1 Parvularculaceae bacterium
AGTTCCTGCGCGGGCTGGGCGAGTTCCGCCGCGCCGAGCGAAAGGCGCATGAATTCGCGCGCCGTCAATTGCACCGTGACGCCGGCTTTGACCTCGGTCGCCGCGGCGACGGGCGGCACGCTCGCGCCCGCCCAGGGCCCGGCGACAGTCGTCCCTTCCCTCGCAAGAGGCTCGTCGTCCTCGTCCTCAAGGTCGTCGAGATCATCGAGCTCATCGAGAATATCAGCGGCGTCCGCCTCAACTTCTTCATCGGCATCCGCGACGGCGTCGTCGCCGTAGAAGTCGCTCTTTTCAAGTTCAACCGCATCATCGCTGCCGAATTTCTCGAAATAGGAAACGACCTCGTCGGCCTCGGCTTCGAGCGCGGCGATTTCTTCCGGTGACGGATTATCCGGATAGCCCGCTTCCATGCTGCGCTCGTTGATGACTTTCAACGGCTCGGGCTCGGCGCGTTCCGAGGCGCGCAGCTTGATCTCTTCCTCGGGCTGGGCCTTCGCGGCGGGTTCCGGCTTTTTGTCGGCCTGTTTCTCGGCTTGCTTCTCGACCCGTTTTTCAGCCGGCTTTTCCGGCGCCTTTTCAGGTTGGGACGGTTTTCCGGCGTTCGCGTCTTTCGCAGCAGGCTTCAGTTCAGCGGGCGGTTTCGGCGCGGCTTTCGGCGCAGCCTTGGCCGCGACCGCATCTTTCTTTTTATCCCCTTTGCGCGTCGGCTCGAGCGTGAAAGCGACGGTTTCCTCGGCGGGATCTTCGATCGGAGAATTGGACGGCGCAGCGAATCCCTTACGGGCGAGCAAGCCCGAAGTGAGGGCGGCGAAGCGGCTTTCCAGTTTGCTTTCGCCTGCCTGCGCGCCCGCGTTGCGTTTCATCTCTGCCTACGTCGTCAACGGTTCCCTATTGCGCGGCGCGGCGTCCGAAGACGCGGTTCTGCGCGGCGATCGTCGCGGCGTTCGCCTCATCGCCGGCGCGATAGCCGCCCTCCGCGCGCTTCAGGCGTTGGTCGAGATACTGCCAGAGCTCGCTGATTTCCTGCGCGGATTTGCAATAGGGATCGATTTCCATAACCGTGCGGCCGTCGATCATCGCTGCGGCATAGTCGACGCGGTGATGGATGACCGTCGGAGCGACGGTGCCGTGTTGCGACAGCGCGATCGCCGCTTCCGAGGTGATGCGCGCTTTCGGCGTCGCGCCGTTGACAACAAAGACAAGTTGCTTGTTGCGCGCTTGGGCGATGTCGACGGTCGGCCCGACGGCGCGCAGATCATGCGGGCTCGGGCGCGTCGGCGCGACGACGATGTCAGCAAAGTTGACGACTTCCGATATCGCGCGCGTCACAGCCGGCGGCGTGTCGATGACGACGAGCTTGAAGCCCTCGTCCCGCGCGCGGTCGAGATCATGGAAAAGGTTCGAAAAGACAGACTGGATGAACGCGGGCTGGGGATCCTGCCGCACGTTCCACCATTTCGCGAGCGACCCCTGCGGGTCCGTATCGATCAGCGCCACGGGCCCCGCCCCGGCGCGACCAGCTTCCACCGCAATGTGGCCCGACAAAGTGGTCTTGCCGGATCCCCCTTTTTGCGATGCGAACACGATTACGCGCATCGACGCCAGCATGCGTCCTCCAAAATTCAGACGACGGGCTCACCGCCCCTCTGCGCATCATTGCGCATAAGCCGTTAAGGCTGCGCGAGGAACGCGCCTCGAATTGTCCGGATAATTTTAGGAAATTTGTCCCCATTGCGGGGCAGAAAAAGACGCCGGAAGCAGCCTAGATACGCAAGGCCGCAACCGGCGCTGAAAACGTTATGACGCAAATCGATTAAGCGAGATTTAAACGCAGGCGCGATCAGACGATGTCGTCGTCAAATCCGAGCAGGCGCGTGATATGGGCGATGCGGGGATTGCCGTCCCAGTCCCAGTAGCGAAGGACGGCGCGGGCGTAATCGCGCGCCATCGAATCGAAAATGCCGAAAAGCTGCTCCGCATGCTTCAGCTCAATCGGATTGTCGGCGTCCTTGCGGCTGATCAGCGCGAAGAATTCTGAGCGCGGCATGCCGAGGCTCTTGCACATCACCGCGAAGGGCTCGGCGCCTGGATCGCGAAGGATGCGCGAGACAAGCTCCCGCGACACGCCGGCGATCATGCCGACCGCATGGATGATTTCCTGCGCGGGATATTTCCGCGCCGCCCCGAGCGTCTTGATCACGACATCCATCGACACCGGCTCGCCGTTAACGCCGCGCGGCCTGTGCCGGCGATCGAGCATGACGAGGATGTCCTTGACGACGGGGCCGGCGTTTTCGCCGCCGAAAACGCGCGAATACAGCTCCTGCAGCGCGTCCTGCACGATCGTGCGATCAAGCGCGAAGCGGGCGAGAATGCGCTTGCGGCTTTCGGCGTCGACCCACCAGAACATCATGAAGCCGTGGGCAGGTTCGAGTTCGCGCCGGCGCAACAGCAAAGTCTGCACTTCCTGATCGCTCGCCGACCGGCTGACGAGAAGGTCGATGGCTGTTGGGGAAAATTGGAACTCCTCGCGCCGCAGGAGCAGCTTGATGACGTCCGCTTCGCCGAATTCGAGCAGAACGTCTGCGAGGGATGCGGTCAGGTCGATGCGCCGGGCGATAAGCTCGCGATGGGCGGTGACGCCGGACCGGGCGCATTCGATGAGAAGCGCCTCGGGAATAGGTTCGACGCGGCGGATGACGGGCGCGGCGACGCGCGGCTCATCAAGCAGCAGCGCGCGAACGAGCGCATTCGGCGATTCCGCGACGCGCGCGACGCGCTGGGAGATTTCGAACCGCAGGTCTTCCTCAACCTTGTCGAGAATCTGCAGCATGATGTCGGCGACGAGAGAGCGTTCATTGGCTGAAAGCCGCGCCGCCGGCAGGACGACGATGTCGGCGAGCTTGCGCGCCATCGCCTCGCCCGGCGAAAGGCCGCGGCCCTGCATGGCGGTAAGCCCGGTGTCGCTCAGGGCGACTTCTTCGGCGGCGGGTTCCTGCGTCGACATCGATTTTCCTCGATAGGGAGGCCCCGCAAAGGGGAAACCGCGATCTAACAGCAACACCGTTAACCGGGATTGAATGAGGGGGCCGGATGCGCGGATTGGCGGGGAGACGGGCGCGCGCCTGCCGGATCGTGAGGCGCGGTTCGAAAATCGCGCCTCACGATCAACGACTTAATTCGGCGCGCCTTTTCGCGCAAAACCGGTTTCCACTTTTGCGCCCGGCGCGCTAGGGTAATCTTTCGGTAGTAATTCGGGGAATGGATCTTGTTGAGAATGACCGCGATCGCCGCCGGAGCGGCGCTTCTCGCCAGCTGCGCCGGAGATTCCGGCCTGTCCGAGGACCCGAATTTCGTCGCCGGCTATGGAGACGGCTGCGCGACCGCCAGCGAACAGGAAAAGAGCTTTTCCACCAAGCGCGTGCGCGACGCCTATCTGTTCGACAATGACCGCGCCTACAGGTCAGGCTGGCGCCAGGGCTGGCAGCAATGCCAGTCGCCCTACCGGCAGGTCGATGACGGCGGGCGCATTCTCGGCAATGAGGACGATTTCTAGGACAGGCGCGATGACGTCCCGTCAGAACCAGAACCGAACGCCGGCGACGAACGAGGTCGAGCCGGCGTCATCGCCGGCGGCGCGAACGTAATCGGCCGTGTCGCCGAGGCTGCGGGTCCACGAAACGCCGACATAGGGCGCGAATTCGCGCCGGATCTCATACCGCAGCCGCAAACCCGCTTCGGCGGTCGAAAGCCCGGCGCCGGTTTCCAGCTCGGGAATGTCCTGAAAGGCGAAATTAAGCTCGGCGCGCGGCTGCAGGATGAGGCGCTGCGTCAGCAGCAGCTCATACTCGGCCTCAAGCCGCGCAGTGACGTCGCCATGACCGCTGATAAACGCCGCTGCGTCGATCTCGAAGAGATAGGGCGCAAGCCCCTGGACGCCGACGACGCCGTAGGTGCGATCCTCAAACGGCGCGAAATCATGACGCACGCCCGCCTGCAAATCCCAGAACGATCCGACGGCGCGCGAATAGAGCGCCTGCACTTCCGCCTCTTCGAATTCAGAGGCTGAAAAATCATACTCGCCTTCGGTTTTCACCCAGAACTTGTTGACGTCGCCGCCGTAAAATCCCTGCGCATCCCAAAGAAAAACCGGGTCGCCTTCATTCGACTGATACTCAAAGCGCTCGCCTTCGACATAAGTGAGAGCCGCGCCGCCATGATGCTTGATCATATGCGCGCGGACCATCGCCGTCTCTTCAGGATTGATTACTTCCTGCGCGTTCGCCTGCGACGCCGCAACGAGAACCGGAAGGAGAAATGTCGCTGCGCGCATCAGTGACGCCCCTCATGCGACATGTCATGCGCCTTGTGCGCATCGTGGCCTGTTTCTTCAGCGCCCGTCTCGCCGCTTTCGTCTATGCGATGAGAATGGCCCATGTCATGGCCGCCATGGTCCATGCCCGCCATCGCATGGACCTTGACGGTCTGCATCATGCCGGCCGCCATGTGATAGAGAAGATGGCAATGAAAAGCCCATTCGCCCGGCGCGTCGGCGGTGACGTCGAGCGACAGCCGGTCCCCCGGCTTGACTGTGATCGTGTGCTTGCGCGGCTTCTTCACATGGTCGCCGGTCACAACGTCGAAGAACATGCCGTGCAGATGGATCGGATGGTTCATCATCGTGTCATTGACGAGCGTCAGGCGCAGCCTTTCGCCCTCGTGAAAGAGGATCGGCGCGTCGACATCTGAAAATTTGACGCCGTCGAACGACCACATATAGCGCGCCATATTGCCGGTCAGGTGGAGTTCAATCTTGCGGCCGGGCGGGCGTTGATCGGGATTTTCATCAAGGCTTATCAGCTGCGCATAGGTCAGCACCCGATGGCTGACATTTTCAAGTCCGACGCCGCGATCGGCGAGGCGGTTCGTCGGCGCTTCGGCGAGCATGTCGACGCCGACGCCGCTTGGGTGATCATGCGTCTGCGCCGCGGCGATCTGCATCGAACCATGATCCATTCCGCCATGGCCGTTATCGCCATGCCCCATTGCGCTATGGTCCATTGCGCCGTGGTTCATCTCTTCATTCATGGACGCCGCCGACATAGACGCGCCATGCGCTCCATGACGCATCGCCATGTCGCGCATGGTGAGAACGGGACGCTCGCGAAGCTCCGGAACATCCGCCGTCATGCCCTCGCGCGGGCTGAGCGTGCCGCGCGCAAAGCCGCTGCGGTCGATCGTTTCAGCGAAGACCGTATAGGCGCGGTCAGCCGGTTCGACGATGACGTCATAGGTCTCGGCGACCCCAATCTGGATTTCATCGGTTTCGACCGGCTCGACGTTGAGGCCGTCGGCCTGAACGACGCGCATGGCGAGGCCGGGAATGCGCAGATTGAAGATCGTCATCGCCGACGCATTGATGATGCGCAGGCGCACGCGCTCGCCGGGCGCGAAGAGCCCCGTCCAGTTGTCGCCGGGACCGCGGCCGTTGATGAGATAGGCGTAGACTGCGCCGGTCACATCCGCGATGTCGGTCGGCGCCATGCGCATGTCGCCCCACATGGCGCGCTCAGCGAAGGCGGCGCCGAGCCCCGCATCGCCGGCGTCGGAAAAGAAATCCCCAAGCGTGCGTTTTTGATAATTGAACGCCTCGCTTGATTTTTTCAGCTTGCGGAAGAGTTTCTCGGGGCTGTCGTATGTCCAGTCGCCGAGCATGACGACATGCTCACGGTCAAAGGCGACAGGGTCGGCGTTCCGCGGATCGATGATGATCGGGCCGTAATGGCCGATCTGCTCCTGGAGACCGGAATGACTGTGATACCAATAGGTGCCGGCCTGTTTCACCGGAAAGCGGTATCGAAATGTTTCATGCGGACGAATGCCCGGAAACGAAACGCCCGGAACGCCGTCCATGCCCGCGGGCAGCAGGACCCCGTGCCAGTGGATCGACGTATCTTCGTCGAGAAGATTGGCGACGTTGATCATCACGTCATCGCCCTCGCGCCAGCGCAGGAGCGGTCCCGGGAAAACCTGGTTGACGAGAACGGCGCCGCTCTCTCGTCCCTCGACCACGACGCGCGCGCGCGAAACGGAAAGATCGAAATGCGCGCCTGAAAGCGCGGCCGGCCCGGCGCCCGCGGCGGCGCGCGCCCATGGCGCGATAAGCATCGGTGCAAGCGCGCCGGCGCCGAGCGCCGCCGACTGGTTCAAGAATGCTCTGCGCGTCAGCATCAACCTACCCTGTTCGTCGATGGCAGGGCTATACCCTGGCGGGGTATCGGTCAATGACACGATCGCGCGAGACCGTTCAATCCGCGAGGCGAAGCCGCTGACGGTCGAAAACGCGCAGGACCTGCGCAAGATCGTGACCGCGTTTCAGGATGACGCCGGTCATCGAAACGACGCACCACGCACCCTGGCGCGCGGCGAGCGCGGGATGCTTTTCGACGCGATAGATCGGCGTTTCCGATGCGCGCCGGAATATCGAGAAAACCGCCGCATCCTTCAAATGATCGATCGCATAATCGCGCCATTCGCCGGCGGCGACGAACTGGCCGTAAAGACCGAGAATTCGGGAGAGCTCTTCGCGGGTGAACACGACAGCGTCGGGCCGCGCCCCCGCCTTCCCTTTATCCGCCCGCACCTGATCCGGCGTAACCAACATCATGCGTCGATCAGTTTTCTACTTGTCGGCGGCAAGGGCAAGGCTTTTGTCATGCGTTCCGCCGCACCACGCCAACCACGCTTTCGCCGCAATTCGCCCGTCGGAGCGCCGCAATCAAGCGGCATCGTGCGCCAAGTCGGACAGGCGGGGCAGCCTCGAAATTCCGGTTCTATCATCGCCCCCAGCCCCCGGGAAATCAGACGTTCCGTCTGTCCGACGCCATTCGCCGCCCGCAGGGCGCATCCGCGCGCGACGAGGTTTTCGGGCACCCCCCTCATGACGGCTTTCGCAGGCGGCCAGCATCCGCTTGACCGCGGCTGAAAATCCGCAAAGGACCTTCAGCGAGCAATTGACGCATCGCTGATGATCGCCGTTTTCACAGTCGCCTTTCCGGTATTCGCCGTCATCGCCGCCGGACTTCTCGCCGGCCGGCTGAAGCTTGCGAGCGCGGACGATTCCGCCGCGCTCAACCGCTTTGTCTTTCGCTTCGGCTTTCCGGCCGCACTTTTCGGCTTGATGTCAGGCGCTTCCGGCCTCACCGGGCTCGATGCGCGCATCGCCTTTTCCTATGGCGCATCGGCGCTCGCGGTCATTGCGCTGTCCTATTTCATCGCCCGGAAAATTTTCGCCCTGGATCCGCAACGCGCCGGCGCGCATGCGTTCGCCTCCACCATCGGCAACGCCGTTTTTCTCGGCCTGCCGATCGCGCTCGGCATTGAAGGCTGGGCGCGCCCGTTCGTCACGCTGATGCTCGTCGAAGGCATTCTCGTCATCGGCGTCGGCGCCGCCTTGATGGCCCCGCGCGATTCATCTGACGCAACGCCGCCTTTCCAACGCACCGTCGGATTCGTGACGCGGCCGCTGACAAACCCGCTGGTCGCCGCCGCGCTCGCGGGCTTTGTCTTCGCCTCGCTCGGCCTGACCCTGCCGGCGCCCGTTCGCGCATTCTTCGACATTCTCGGCCGCGCCGCGGGACCCGTCGCACTGTTTTCCCTCGGCCTATTTTTCGCAACGCGCCCCGCCCCGCCGATCGGCGAGACAATCGGAAAATCCGTTTCCATCGGTCTCATGAAAATGGCGCTGCTGCCGGTTCTCTGCTTTGCAATCGCCGCAGCGCTTCATGTCGACGCGCCGGCCTATCTCGGCTCGCTCGCGCTTTTCACGGTGACGCCGACCGCGGTCGGGGCTTTCGTCATGGCGAGCCAGTACGGCCGCTATGTCGATGAAACTGCGGCGGCGATAGCCTTTACGACAGCGCTTTCCGTGCTGACGATCAGCGCCGTTCTAGTCGTTTTCGTCGGATGACGATTTTCTTTTCCTCGGCGTCCCGCCTGTCCTAGTCTCAACGCCGAATACGGGAGAAAAGCGATGACGACGAGACGCGCAATCCTCCAGACAGGCGGCGCCGCGGTCGTCATTATCGGCGCCGGCGCTGGCGGATGGGCGCTGACCCGGGCGCCCGAAAAAGCGCGCGAACCATGGTCGATGGCGGGAAAAAGCTTCGGCGACTGGCGCCTTGACGCCCTCGCTTATGCGATCCTGGCGCCCAATCCTCACAATATGCAGCCCTGGCGCATTCGCCTCGATGGCGACGACGCGCTGACGATTTATGCAGACCTTGCGCGCATGCTGCCCGAAACCGATCCCCCGAACCGGCAGATCACGATCGGCTTCGGGTGCTTCCTTGAACTCCTTCGTCAGGCCGCGGCCGAGCGCGGCGGCGCGCTGACAATTGAACCCTTCCCGGAAGGCGCGCCGGAAAAAGCGCTTGATGAGCGGCCGATCGCCCATATTCGCGCCGCGCCGGGCGCGGCGGAAGCAGATCCCCTGTTCGCCGCCGTTCTCGATCGCCGCACAAACCGTGCGCCGTTCAAAGCGCAACCGGTTGAGCAAGCAGCTCTTGACCAAATCCTCATCGCGGGCGGGACGGATGTCATTGTATCGAGCGTCAACAGCGGCGATCGTATCGATACGCTGAAAGCGCTCGCACGCGAGGCCTGGGAAACTGAATGGACGCTCGATCGGACCCGCCGCGAGTCAATCGACGTGACGCGCATCGGCAAACGGGAAATCGATGAAACGCCATGGGGCCTCGCCCTCGCCGGGCCGGTGATGGACGCTCTCGGCGCCGGCGGCGTCCTGACGCGCGAAAACATGGATATTCCGGAAAAGGCCGCCTACGAACAATCGATCGAGTTTTACAACAAGGCGATCGACAGCGCCGCAGCGTTCATCTGGATGTCGACGGCGACCAATACAAGGCTCGACCAGATCAGCGCCGGCGCAGCCTGGATCAGAATGCAGCAGGCCGCGACGCTTCAGGGCGTCGCCTTTCATCCGTTAAGCCAGGCGCTTCAGGAATTTCCGGAAATGGCGGGTCCATACGCCCGCGCCCACGAAATGCTCGCGCACCAACCGGGCGCAACAGTCCAGATGCTGGCGCGGATCGGCTATGCGGACGCGCCGCCGCCAGCGCCGCGCGAGGCGATGATGTCGAAACTGATCAGGGCGTAACGCAGATCGACGTTTCGGCGTCGACGTCAGGCCGCTTGAATTCCTTCGCCGTCGCGCGAATTTTCGGCGCATAGCCGTTATAGGCGGCGCGTTTCCAGTCCGGCAGGCTGTCGCCGCCGAGCGCGGCAATCATCGCCGTTTCAGACCGGCTGATCGCTGCGGCCGCTTTCGCGTCATTCTGCGGAAACCCGGCGCCTGATTTGTACATCAGCGCGACATGATAGAGCGACACGGGATCGTCCTTGAGCGCCGCACGACAAATCGTTTCGCGCAATTCCTCATTTGTCAGCGCGGCGGTCGGGTCTTCGCCTTTGCTCACCTGCATGCGCGCGACCGCCGAGCGCGTCGTCGGTCCGTAATCATTGTCCGGGCCGTTCACGAAGCTGACATAGCCGAGAGTTTCGAGCGCAAATTGCAAGGCGGTGATCAGCGCCGGCCGTTCGTCGCCGCCGCTGTCCTCCACCGATGAAACCGGAAGGGCGAAGCTCGACAGGCGTCGCAGCGCGGCGGCGTCTTCGAGACTGGCGACTTTCTTCTCAAGCGTTTCAAGGCGTTTCGGGCTCGTGCGCAGAAGACGCTGTTTTTCAAGCGCCGCGACACGACGGTCGGGACCGGGCAGCGCCTTCGTCTTTTCCGTCGCGATTTTCGCGAGATCGTATTCATCCGAATCAGGCGCGGCGTAGACGCCGTCGACATCAGCGCTGCGCCAGGCTTCAGACGCGGCGCTCCACGCCGCCGCTTCAAATTCCGGCGACGCGCCGAAAGCCTCGCATGAGGAGAGTTCGGCGAGCTTCAGAAGTCCAGCCGGACCCATGCGCGAAAGCTGCTCGGAGAGATTGCTGCGCGCCGTTGCGAGCGCCATGTCGTCGACCTGTGCGAGAAGGCGGCGATGGCGACCGGCGAGCAGCGATGTCTGCTCCTTGCGATATTCCATGAAGTCGCGTTCGCGCCAGTTGAGCTTTTCGCCCTTCTTCATGCCGCCAAAGCGGCGGAACGAAATGTTCGCGTCTTCCTTGAGCTTGCGCATCCGCTCGTCGCGGCGATCATGCGCCGGGCTCTCTGACGCTTCGCAAAGCGCAATCGTCGTCCACCGAACGGCGTAGTCGATTTCAGCGGGGCTCATCTCGTCCGCATCGGCCTTCGCCGGAAACGCGCATTGAGCGATCGCCATCTGAGCGTGCGGATCGCCGCCAAGCGCCGCCCATTCCAACAGCAGCTGATCTTCAAGCGCATATTGCGCGGCGCAGGATTTTTCCTCGCCGGCGAGCGCCGCCCCCGTCATTGTCCCCAAAGCAACTGCAAGCCCAAACGCAAGCCGAACCACGAACGCCCCCTATCCGCATCAATCCTTGGCGGGCTCCCAAAACCCGCCGCTCGCGAGTTTAAGGGGTCGGTCACTCGCCGCCAATGAATATTTCCTGACAAATACAGCGGATTTCGCGGAATTTTGCAGGTGCGAAGAAGATTAGCAAAACTGTCAAATCATGTTGTTAGATTGTCAGTCGCCGGCTAAGGCGGCCGCAGAACCGTGCCGAAACCCGGGGGGAGACGGAGGGCCGGAAGGTCGCCTATTATGTCTAACCCGCTGAAATCCTTATTCCGTCGCCTGACGTCAATCGACGCGGACAAGCTCGCCAAGGGCGCTTTTCTGGCTTCCGCGGCGATCGCCCTTTGGGGTTACGGCGTCGCCGCAGCTGAACTTCGGCTCTTCCCCTATCCGCAGATCAAGAACATCGCGTCGCAGGCGCGACGCGGCGTCGCTTCGCTGACCGGCGCGACGAAGCAAAAACCGCATTGGTGGTATCAGCCGAGACCCGCGCGCGCCGTTTCCCAGACCCGGACGCTCCTTCCGGGCGCCGTCAACCCCGGCTATGTGCTGGTCAGCGGTTTTGACGCGGGCAACAAGGCGTTCATCAAGATCATCGACAATGACGGCGCGGAGATTCACCGGTGGAAAGTCGACCGGCGCAAACTCTGGCCGAACCCCAGCCATCTCGCCAAGAACTCCGGCGCGCTCAGAAAGCCGGCGGAAATTCACGGGCTCACCTTTCTTGAGAATGGCGACGTCGTGTTCAATTTCGAGGAGATCGGCCTGCTGCGGGTCAATTATTGCAGCGAGGTGATCTGGCGGCTGCCCTACAAGACGCACCATTCCGTCGAACTCGACAGGCGAACGGGAAATTTCTTCGTCGGCGGGCTAATCACCCATAAAGAGGCGGATGACCGCTACCCGAATTACAAGCCGCCGTTTGACGAGTTCACCGTGCTTGAAGTTTCGCCGGCCGGCAAGATCATCAATGAAACGCCGATCTTCGACATCCTGATGCGCAACAATCTCGACGGGCTGATGTACTTGTCGAGCACCGACAATTGGGCGACCGTCGTCAGCGGCGACACGCTGCACGCCAATGACGTCGAACCGTTCCAGGCCGACATGCCGGCGGGCGTCTTTTCCTATGGCGACATTCTGCTGTCGATGAGAAACATCAACACCGTGCTCGTATACAACCGGTTTGACAAGACGGTGAAATACGTATCGACCGGCGCCGTCATCCGCCAGCATGACGCGGACTTCCTCGACGGCGACACGATTTCCATTTTCGACAACAACAACCTCGCTGCGAACGACAATGACGCCATGCAGGGAGACAATCACAGCCGGATCGTGATGCTGGATGCGCGAACGAACGAGATCTCGGTCGCGTTTGAGGGAACGGATGACTTCCCGTTTTTCTCGAACATCATGGGGCGTCAGGAACGGCTGCCGAATGGGTCGCTCATGATCACCTCGGCGCGCGAGGGACATGCGTTTGAAGTGACGCCTGATCGCCGCGTCGCATGGGAATATTACAATCTGGTCGGGGATGACCAGATCGGCCTCATCAACGCGGCGCGCCGCCTGCCGAGAAACTTCAACAAGGCGTATTTCGACAAGCTCGACGGACAATGCGCGGCGAAACGATGACAGGACGCCAGTAGGCTGCTCGCGCGGCGTTAGACGTCGAGCTCCGCCGTCAGCGCATTTTCCTGAATGAATTCGCGGCGCGGCTCGACGATGTCGCCCATCAGCTTCGAGAAGATTTCGTCCGCGTCATCGGCTTCCTTGATCTTAACCTGCAACAGCGTGCGTGCGGCGGGATCAAGCGTCGTCTCCCAGAGCTGGTCGGGGTTCATCTCGCCAAGCCCCTTGTAGCGCTGGATGGAGACGCCTTTTTCGCCGGCGGCGCGCGCAGCGCGCAGGAGACTGTTCGGTCCGGTCACGCGAGCGCGTTGGTCCTTGCGCACCCATTCAGCCGGCTTGGCGAAAATCTCGGCGAGGCCGTTCATCATTTCCTGCAGCCTGCGCGCATCGCCCGATACGAGAACGTCGCGCGTCAGGGCGTGGCGCTCAAGCACGCCGCGAAGCTCGCGTTCGAACACATAGCCGCCCTCGCCGTCCGGCGCGCCGCGCCAGCCGCGCTCAAACTCGTCGGCGATGAGATTGAGACGGTCGGCGGCTCGATCGGCGATCGCCTGCGCCGCATCCGCCTCGCCCGGCGCCTCATGCAGCGCGCGCGCGAGCGCCGCCTGAACGATGATGTCGCGCGAAAAGCGCTGCGGAAATTCTTCGATCGCCTCGCGGATTTTCCGCGCCTTCGCGATGATGTCGAAAAGATCGGCGCCGGCGATCGCTTCGCCGCCCATCAGAACAAGCTGCGCTTCGTTCGCGCCGTCGGCATAGAGGTAATCTTCAAGGCCGCGATCGTCGAGCACATATTGTTCCGACTTGCCGCGGCTGATCTTGTAGAGCGGCGGCTGCGCAATATAGAGGCAGCCGCGGGAAATGATTTCCGGCATCTGGCGGAAAAAGAATGTCAGCAGGAGCGTCCTGATATGCGCGCCGTCGACGTCGGCGTCGGTCATGATGACGATCTTGTGGTAGCGAAGCTTGTCGGCGTTGAAATCATC
>JAGRED010000345.1 GCA_020446725.1 Parvularculaceae bacterium
CATGCGCCCCTGCAAGCGATGCCGGCCCGATCGGCTGATCGCGGGGTCGATTGATGACCGGCTGGCGGCGATCGACTGGGATCAGGCGACCCAATCGCTTGACCTGAATGGGTTTTTCCAGCTCGGGCGGCTCCTTGATGATGCGGAATGCGCCGGTCTCGCCGCGCATTACGGGTCTGATGAAAGCTTCCGGTCCCGCATCGTGATGGGGCGCCATGGCTTCGGGGCTGGCGAATACAAATATTTCGCCGATCCTGCCCCCTCGCTGGTGACGGCTCTGCGCACGGCGCTCTACTCGCGTCTTGTCCCCCAGGCCTCAAAATGGCGCGCGGCGCTCAGCGCGAAGGGCGCATATCCGGTCGACCACCGGTCATACCGGGCGATCTGCGCCGCCGCCGGCCAGGTGCGGCCGACGCCCTTACTGCTCTCCTATGGCCCGGGCGATTACAACAGGCTCCATCAGGATATTTACGGAACCGAAATATTCCCGATCCAAGTCGCGATCCTGCTGTCGGCGCCCGGAAAAGACTTCGAAGGCGGCGAATTCTTGCTGACCGAGCAGCGTCCGCGCATGCAGTCGCGCGCCCATGTCGTCCCTCTCGACCGGGGAGACGCCGTCGCTTTTGCTGTCAATGACAGGCCGGTCGCGGGCGCTCGCGGCGTCTACCGCGCGAAGATGCGCCACGGCGTCTCGACAATCCGGAGCGGAAGGCGGCTTGTTCTTGGTGTCATCTTTCATGACGCGCCATAGTCGCGGTGAGACGGCATCCAGCGAATTGACGCAACGGCACGCATTTGGTTGAAAAAAATATAGCGAAAGCTATTTCGACCATTGACGTCCCGCTCGATCCATGGCCTTAATTGTGCGCCGCAACATAATGCGGGATAAAAGCTGCTGGAGACGCCCGGTAATTTTGTAACCCCTTGAAAGGAAATACAAATGACCCGGACCTGGATATTCGCTACCGCTGCCATGAGCCTGATTAACCTTCAGGCGATCGCCGCGGAAAAAATGGTCGAATTCGACCGCGCCGCGCTCGAAGATCCAAATGAAGTCGCCGCCCTTTACGGCGATATCGAAAAGGCGGCCAAACAGGCCTGTCGAGAAGAATACGCATCGCCCTATTATCAGAGCGGCTCGCTAAAGGCCTGTCAGCGGGAAGCTGTCGCCCGCGCAGTCGCCGATGTCGGCTCGCCGATGCTCACCCAATATGCTGACGAATCCGAAGCGAAAATTATCGCCTCGACCGAATAGGGCGCCGTTTTTTCCTCGGACGACCCTGATTTTGTTGCGTCACTCTGTTGCGTAAGTTGCGTAGGCAAGGCCCCTCCCATTGAGGGGCCTTTGTTTTCCACGGGCGCTGCGCGCGCGAAATGACGCTTCAGCCAAATCCCGCCGGGGCCTTGTCAGGGGTGTTTTCTCGTCTATAACCCGCCGCTTCCAACCGGTCGCCGGGCCCCCGAACAGGGGAGTGGCATGCCTTGGCGACCTTAACGCGCGCCCCTCGCTCCTTGCGGGGAGGGGCCTTTAAAGGAACCGCAAAATGCCCAAGATGAAGACCAAATCAGGCGCCAAAAAGCGCTTCAAGATGACCGCCTCCGGCAAGGTCAAGGCCGGCGTCGCCGGCAAACGGCACCGGCTGATCTCGCATAACGCGAAATACATTCGCCAGAACCGCGGCGCGGACTGCCTGTCCGACGCGGATGCGAAGATCGTCAAAAAATACATGCCGTATAACCGCTAGGAGGCCATAGATGTCACGCGTCAAACGGGGCGTTACGTCCCACGCCAAACACAAGAAAGTCGCCAAGGCCGCGAAAGGTTATTTCGGCCGCCGCAAAAACACGATCCGCGTTGCGCGTCAGGCGGTCGAGAAGGCTGGCCAGTACGCCTATCGCGACCGTCGCGCGAAGAAGCGGAATTTCCGTTCGCTGTGGATCCAGCGCATCAACGCCGGCGCGCGTGAGCTCGGCCTCACCTACGCCCGATTTATCGACGGGCTCTCTAAGGCGGGCGTCGAGGTTGACCGCAAGGTTCTCGCCGATCTCGCCGTGAAAGAGCCCGAGGCGTTCAAGGCCCTGGCGGAGAAGGCGAAAGCGGCGCTCGCTGCGTAAATCCTTTTCGCCTCGCCCGGCGAACGCCGACAGGAACCGGGTGACGTAGACGGATGAATTTCGAGAAGCGTCACTCTTGAAGTGACGCTTTTTCTTTGTATGGAGACCGGACGCCATGTCCGATATCGAACAGCTCGAACGCGAAACGCTCGCCGGTGTCGCTGCCGCGGAAACAATTGCAGCGCTCGAAGAGGTGCGCGTCGGCGCGCTCGGCAAGAAGGGCGTCATTTCCGAGCGGATGAAAACGCTCGGCAAAATGAGCCCCGAAGAGCGCAAAACAGCCGGCGCCGCGCTCAACGTTCTGAAGGACAAGGTTGCGGCGGCGATCGAAACGAAGAAAGCGGCGCTTGAAAACGCCGCGCTTGATGCGCGTCTCGCGACAGAAAAGCTCGACGTAACCCTGCCGATCGCGCCGACGCCGAAAGGGCGCATCCATCCTGTTACGCAGACAATGGAAGAGATCGTCGCGATTTTCTCGGCGATGGGATTTGATGTCGCGGAAGGCCCCGACATCGAAGACGATTTTCATAATTTCACGGCGCTGAATTTTCCGCCCGATCACCCCGCGCGCGAGATGCACGACACCTTCTTCTTCAATGAGAAGGATGACGGCGAAGGCGGAAAAAAGCGCATGCTTTTGCGCACGCACACATCGCCGGTCCAGATCCGCACGATGATGACGCGCAAGCCGCCGATCAGGATCATTATTCCGGGCCGCACGTTCCGCTGCGATTCAGACCAGACGCATACGCCGATGTTCCATCAGGTCGAAGGTCTCGTCATCGATCGTGAAACGCATATGGGTCATCTGAAGGGAACGCTTGAAGCGTTCTGCAAGGCGTTCTTCGAAGTCGACAGCGTCAAGACGCGTTTTCGTCCGCACTTCTTCCCGTTCACCGAACCATCCGCTGAAATGGACATCGGCTATGAACGGGTCGGGAATGAAATCCGCATCGGCGAAGGCGCGAAGTGGATGGAGATCCTCGGCTCCGGCATGGTGCACCCGAACGTATTGCGCAATTGCGGGCTCGACCCGGATGAGTATCAGGGCTTCGCCTTCGGTATGGGCATCGATCGCCTAGCCATGCTGAAATACGGCATTCCCGATCTTCGCGATTTCTTCGCCGCGGATGCGCGCTGGCTTGAGCATTACGGCTTCGATCCGCTCGACCAGCCGAACCTCGCGACAGGCCTGTCGCGATAAGGGAGCGTTATGAGCTATTACATCGCAAGAACCATTCAGGGTTCGTTTGACGACGCGATCGCGCGCGTCACGGAAGCGCTGAAAAAAGAAGGCTTCGGCATCCTCACCGATATCGACGTTTCGGCGACGCTGAAGAAAAAGATCGGCGTCGATTTTCGTCCCTATCGCATTCTCGGCGCCTGCAATCCGAAAATGGCGCACGGGGCGCTGTCGGTCGAAGACAAGATCGGCGTCATGCTTCCCTGCAATGTCATCGTGCAGCAGACGGAAGCGGGCGTTGAAGTCGCCGCTGTCGACCCTGTCGCCTCATTGGGCCGCGTCGGCAATCCGGCGCTTGATGCGGCCGCGAAAACGGTGAAAGCCGCGCTGACGCGCGTTGTGGACGATCTTTGATGTCGGGCGAGAAAAAAAGCGCGCTCAATTTCGAAACTGTCGCATCGGTCGTCGCGATGGGCGTCGGCGTATGTGCGCTGTTCGTCGCATGGGACCAGGCGCAAGTGATGCGCGCGCAAAAGCATGCGAGCGTCTGGCCGATCGTATCGGCCGACTTCATCATCTCAGGCGACGAAAAGACACGGTTCCTGGAGTTTGTCGTTGAGAACGCAGGCGTCGGCCCCGCGCTGGTCGAATCGATGACGCTGAAGACGGACGGCGTCGAAGCGACCCGCTGGCGACAGCTTGAAGAGGAACTGTTCGGCGCTGAATTGCCCGGCGCGATGGCGTTCAACGGGAACGATCTTGAAGGCGCGGTGCTCGCCGCAGGCGAGTCCGTCACCGTGCTGAAGGGGAGCTGGAACGTCGGAGATGAAATCGACGCCGCGTTTCAGACGCTCGCCGGTCGCTATCTTCAGGGCGACGCGCCGAGCGTTTCGCTTCAGGTCTGTTACTGTTCAGTCTTTGACCGTTGCTGGCGTTCTGAGGAACAGGCGCGAAGCGTTCCGGTGAAGAATTGCCCGGCGCCGACGAAATTGTTCGGCGGATTATTCACTGATGACGAGGCTGGATCGGAATGAAGTTCACGCTTTCCTGGCTGAAAGAGCACCTTGATACGAGCGCCTCGCTTGACGAGATCGTAGAGACGATGGTCGCCGTCGGGCTTGAGGTCGAGCATGTCGACGATCCGGCCGAACGCCTGAAAGCGTTCACGATCGGCGAAGTTCTTGAGGCGGAAAAACACGCCGAGGCGGACAAGCTCCGCGTCTGCAAGGTGGCGACGAAAGACGGCGTGTTGCAGATCGTCTGCGGCGCGCCCAATGCGCGCGCCGGCATCAAGGTCGCCTACGCGCCGGTCGGCGCCTATGTGCCGGGCATCGATGTCACGTTGACAAAAGCGAAAATCCGCGGCGTTGAATCACACGGCATGATGTGTTCGGCGCGAGAGATGATGCTCGGCGATGATCATGACGGCATCATCGAAGCGCCGGCCGAGGCGAAGGTCGGCGATCCGATCGCCGGCTGGCTCGGCGCGAACGATCCGGTCATTGAATTTGAAGTGACGCCCAACCGGCCGGATACGAACGGCGTTGCGGGCGTTGCGCGCGATCTCGCCGCCGCGGGGCTTGGCGCGCTGATCACGAAAAAGCCGGCGCCGGTCAAAGGCGAATTCCCGTGTCCGCAGAAGATCGGTCTCGATTTTCCCGAAGACGCGGAAGAAGCCTGTCCGGTTTTCGCCGGCCGCGTCATTCGCGGTCTCAAAAACGGGCCGTCGCCGAAATGGCTCGCCGACCGGCTTCGCGCCATTGGCCTTCGCCCGATCTCGACGCTGGTCGACGTGACGAACCTTCTCTCTTATGACCGGGCGCGTCCGTTGCACGTTTATGACGCCGACAAGCTGAAGGGCGAGATTCGCGCCCGTCTCGGTCGCAAGGGTGAGAGCTTTCTCGCGCTCGACAACAAGACCTACGAGGTCGACGAGACGATGACGGTCATCGCTGACGACAATGGCGTATTGGGCCTTGGCGGCGTGATGGGCGGCGAGGACACGGGGTGCACGGAAGAAACCGTCAACGTCTTTATCGAGTCGGCCTATTTCGACCCGTTGAGGACGGCGAAGACCGGCCGCAAAACCGGCATTCATTCCGATGCGCGCCACCGCTTCGAGCGCGGCGTCGATCCTGATTTTGTCGTCCCCGGGCTTGAGCTTGCGACGCAGATCATCCTTGACGCCTGCGGCGGGACCCCCAGTGAAACGCTCGTCGCCGGCGCGCGGCCGGAACCGGAAAAAGTCGTCGATTTCCCTCCTTCAGAGGTGAAGCGCCTGACCGGCGTCGACGTGCCGCCGGAAAAATCGGAGGCGATCCTCACCGCTCTCGGCTTTAAAGTCTCGCGCGCCGATCCCTGGCTCGTCGATGTTCCTTCATGGCGGCCCGATATCGAAGGCAAGGCGGACCTTGTTGAGGAAATCGCGCGCATTCTCGGCTTTGACGCGCTTCCCGCCGAAACCCTGCCGCAGCGATCTGCGGTGGAAATGCCGAAACTGACGCCGGCGCAGGCGCGCCGGGGCGCCGCGCGCCGCGCGCTCGCCGCGCGCGGCCTTCTTGAATCCGTCACCTGGTCCTTCACCGAAGAACGATTTGCAGCGCTCTTTTCTGACGGCGCTGACTGGCTCGTCGCGCAGGGGCTTATCCTCGCTAATCCGATTTCGTCCGACCTCGGAGCGATGCGCCCGTCAATGCTGCCCAATCTCGTCGCGGCGCTGCAGCGGAACGCCGATCGCGGGCGCGACGATCTCGCGCTCTTTGAAGTTGCGCCGGTCTATTCGTCCGACCGTCCCGAAGGGCAACAGACGGTTGCCGGCGGCGCGCGCTTTTCAAACCCGAAACGCCATTGGTCGAAAACCGAAAGGCCGGCAGACGTCTTCACAGTGAAGGCCGACGCGTTCGCGGCACTGGAGGCGGCGGGAGCGAAAGTCGAACAGGCGCAGACGACGGCTGACGCGCCGCACTGGTATCATCCTGGCCGTTCGGGCGTCCTGCGTCTCGGGCCGAAGCTTGCGCTCGCCCATTTCGGCGAGATTCACCCGCGCGTCCTGAAAGCGATGGATGTCGATGGACCCGTCTACGCGTTCGAGGCGTTTCTGGACGCGATCCCGGCGCCGAAGGCGAAAGCGACGAAGACAAAGCCGGCGCTCGACGCGTCTGAACTGCTGCCGGTCCGGCGCGATTTCGCCTTTGTCGTCGATGAGGCGATCACGGCCGAGGCGCTGTTGAAGGCGGTGCGCGGGGCCGAGAAGAAGCTCATCGCCGATGTCGGGCTGTTCGACGTCTATCAGGGCAAAGGCGTTGTCGACGGCAAGAAGTCGCTCGCGGTCGAGGTGACGCTTCAGCCTCGCGGCAAGACCCTCACTGACGAGGAAATCGACGCGGCGGGCAAGGCGATCGTCTCGGCCGTCGAGAAGGCGACCGGCGGCGTTCTGCGGGCCTGAAATTCGCCCGCCCGCCCTTCTTGCGAAACGGGGGGTGAGCGGCTAAAGAACGCCCGCCCGACCGCAAGCCGATCGGACCAGCCGCTTTAGCTCAGTTGGTAGAGCACATCATTCGTAATGATGGGGTCAGGTGTTCGAGTCACCTAAGCGGCACCATAATATCAACAAAATCAATAATTTACGAAGCAATTCGGGCGGCAGTTCTGGAATTCTCGATTTTTGCTACACGAATGCTACGGCGCGATTTCGGCTCGGTTCATGGCCAAAAAAATTTCCCGCCACACGGTCTGGCGTCCGTCAAGATGGTGCGACTCAGTCACCTACTTTGGACGCTATGCCAATCAAGTTCGCACTCCCGCCTGCTTCGCTCGTCCTATGCGATTATTCGAAAGGCGGATTTTTCCCGCCTGAAATGGTCAAGCGCCGTCCGGCGATCATCGTTTCGCCTCGTTTGCCCTATCGCGACGGCCTTTGCACCGTCGTGCCGCTGTCGACCACGGCGCCGAAGCGCGCGCTCCCTTACGTAGTCGAGGTCTCACTCGACCGGCCACTCCCCGCGCCGTTC
>JAGRED010000002.1 GCA_020446725.1 Parvularculaceae bacterium
GGATGCAGCGCTCATTGACGAGCCCGATCATTGATCTCGCGCGCATCATGCGCGACGTGCAGAAAAACGACAATTTCGGCGTCCGCGCCGCGCGGAGCACCTCAAACGAGGTTGGCGATATCGTTGATGCGTTCAATGCGATGGTCGACAAGATTGAGCAACGCGACGCGCGGCTGCTGGCGCAGCAGGAAAACCTCCAGAAAATGGTCATGGTTCGCACGCGCGAATTGAAAGAAGCGAAAGAGGCGGCGGAATCGGCGAACAGCGCGAAATCGGAATTCCTCGCGGCGATGAGCCACGAAATCCGGACCCCGATGAACGGCATGCTGGTGATGGCGGAGCTGATTTCGAACGCCGACCTTGCGCCGCGTCAGAAGCGTTATGCGGATGTCATCGTCCGGTCCGGCAAGAGCCTCCTCGCGATCATCAACGATATTCTCGATTTTTCGAAGATCGAGGCGGGACGCCTTGAGATTGAAAAAATCCAGGTGCGTCCGTCTGATGTGATTTCCGACGTCATCAGCCTGTTCTGGGAGCGCGCCGCGCGCGCCGGTCTTGATCTTGCGCCGTTCATCGCGCCGGGCGTTCCGGAAATGATCGAAGGCGATCCGGTGCGCATCAGCCAGGTCCTGTCGAACCTCGTCAACAATTCGCTGAAATTCACCGAGCGCGGCAGCGTCGTCGTCACGGCGCGGCGCGTTTCCGGCGCGCAAGGGGAATGCGTCATTGAATTTGCGGTGACCGATACGGGCATCGGCATTCCGGAAGAAAAACAGGCGCGTATTTTCGAAGCCTTCTCGCAGGCGGACCAGTCGACGACGCGCCGTTTCGGCGGGACGGGCCTCGGTCTTGCGATTTCGCGTCGTCTCGTTAGCGCGATGGGCGGCGATATCGGCCTTACGAGTCGCGAAAAGAAAGGCTCGCGCTTTTACTTCACCGTTCTGACGAAAGAACTTGAGCCGGCTGAGCCGGTGGTCAGCGCCGGAAACGACATGCGCGCGGTCGTCGCGGTCAGGGGATCGGCGACGCCGGTGATGATCGCTAAGTATCTCGAAGAAGCCGGCATGAGCGTCCAGATCGTTGACAGCGACAATCCGCTGGAAGCGCATCTCACCCTTGCGAATGTCATTTTCGCTTCGCCGGATTATTTGAGCGCGCTCAACTCTGTCGTGTCGGGCGATCCGCAATATTGGGTGCCGGCGCGCATCTGCGTCAGTGAGCTTGGCGATGATGCGCCGGATCGTTTGCTGAAGGACGGCGTCGCGGAAGACCTTCTCGTGCTGCCGCTGAGCCGGCGCGACATGGTCGAGCAGATCAGGCGCATCGCAGAAGGAAGACTGCGCGGCGCGGCTGCGCTTGACGGCGTCGCCGCCGTCAAGACCGAAATGCCTTCCTTCAAGGGCGCCCGCGTGCTCGCCGCCGACGACAGCGCGGTCAACCGCGAGGTCGTGCAGGAAGCGCTGACGCGGCTCGGCATTGAAGCGGTGCTCGTCAATGACGGCGCGCAGGCGTTGCAGGCGTTTGAGGCTGGCGCGTTCGATCTCGTGCTGATGGATTGCTCCATGCCGGTCATGGACGGCTTTGAGGCGACGCGGCGCATTCGCGCGCTCGAAGCGGATGGAAAGCGCACGCCTGTCATCGCGCTGACCGCGCATGTCGAAGGGGCGGGCACAGGCTGGCGCACCGCCGGCATGGACGATTATATGACGAAGCCTTTCACGCTCGCGCAGCTTTCATCGCTCCTCTCGCGTTATATCAAGCCGTCGATCGGCGGCGGGAAAAGAGCGCCGGCCCTCTCGGCGCCGAGCGCAACGCAACACGCCGAGGCTACGCCGGAAAAAGCGATTGAGGGTGCGGCGGGAAGTTTCGATGCGAGCGTTCTTGAAGAACTGAAGGCGATGCAGGCGGGAGAGAAAGATCTCGTCGGCCGGGCGCTCGATCTATTCCTTGAACATTCAAAAGAGGCGATGCTGCGGATTGCGCGCGCGGCGAAAGCGCGCGAGCCGAAGGAAATCGCCAGCGCGGCGCATGCGCTGAAATCCATGGCGTATAATGTCGGCGCACGGCGGCTCGGCGAGGCCTGCGCCGCGCTTGAACGCCGGTCGAACGAGATCGCGGCGCTTCCTGATCTGCTTCGCGCGATCCGCCGCGAATACGCCGCCGCCGTCGATGAAACGCCGGCCGTTCGCCGGCGCTATGCGCGCGCCGCCGCCTGACGAATTAGTGAAACCGGATTGAGACCCTGACGCAGCCGATGACCGGCGGCGCGGCGTCGAGATGGATTGGGCCGTAAGCCTCGCTCGATGACGCCGGCTCCAGCCGCAACGGCTCGCCGCGCCATCGCCGGATCACCGGCGGGCCCTCAAGCTGGAAGAGGCCGAACGCCCCGTCGGCGGGCTTGCGGTCGGCGTAGTCGATCACGACGAGGGTGTCTTTCGGGAAGGCGAGGTTGACCGCCTCATCATCGACGAACAGCGCGAAGAGTTTTTCCGCGCCCGACGTGACCGGGATGTAGTCCTCAGCGACGGCGTGCGGATCGGCGTCCGGATTGGCGAGCAGCTTCGCGGCCTCGGCGAAGCTGATGACGGGCGTGTGCTGCAGCGGCCGGCGGATATAGGCGGCGGCGGGATGCTTGTCGGCTTCCGCCGCAGAGCGGGTCGCGCCGGCGAGCCAGTCCGGCGAGACCTGCAGCGCCTCAGCGATCTTGGCGATCATCAGCCGCCTCGGGTCGTGAATGCCGCTTTCCCAATTGGCGACCGCCGGCTGGGAGACGCCGACCCGCTTGGCGAGGTCGATCTGGCTCATGCCGGCTCCTTTTCGCGCATCGCGAATGCGCTCGCCGAGCGAGACGGGGTCCGGAGCGTGCTGGGGAAAATCGGCGTTCGGCAAAGGGCTCTCCAAAATATAAGATGTTCTTATATAACGCGAAAGTCGCCCGCCGCCAAGAATGCTGCACTGCAGCGTAATATTGGTTGTTTTTAAAGGGAAACCCCGTAAAACAATACGATTAAATTTTTTTGCGGCGGCTTGAAAAAATCAGGATTGCTTATAGTCTTCGCGCTCACACGGATGGCTGACTCTAATTGAGGTGAGGCATGGCGGACCTTTGCACGGATGACGGCGCTGCGCGTCTCGCGGCGAAAATTCAGGATTTCTGGCGCAAAAAAGGTTTCGACGTTCAGGTTGATCTGCGCCCCGAAGGGTTTGTCTCCACCATGCGGTCGGCGCGCACGGATGTCCGCAGCGACATGGTTAACGGGATGCCGCGGCGCATCGCTTCAGCCTAGGCGGATCCCTAAGGACTATCTTTTCGCCGCCCGGCGGACATGCGCGGCGAGTTCCGCATAATCGGAGAGCAGGGCGAAAGCTTTTTCTCGCTCGTCGAGCGGGCCGTATCCGCCTTCGTTTATGAGACACGGCAGTGACGCGGCTTCGGCTGCGAGAATGTCGGTGTCGCTGTCGCCGATGAAAACGCCGCTGTTCGCGTTGGTTTTTTCAAGACACCAATGGACAGGGCGCGGGTCCGGTTTCGCAGCGCCCGCCGTGTCCGGGCCGACGATCAGGTCGAACCGGCTTTCGAGATTCAGGGCCGCGATCAGCCGCCGCGCAAGCCGCTCGCGTTTGTTGGTGCAGATGACGATGCGCGCGCCGTCGCGGCGCAGATCGTCAGCCGCCTCGACGGCGCCGGGAAAGACGGTTGAGCAATCAGCGATATGCGCTTCGTAATAGCGCAGAAACGTTGTCATCAATCCGTCGAGATAGGCCGGCGCGGGATTGGCGACGCCGTTTTCGGCGAGCCCCTTCGCCAGCATCGCCCGCGCGCCATGGCCGATAAGGCCGCGAACGCGCGCGGCCGGCACGGGCGCGACGCCTGCCGACTGGAGCGCGTGATTCATCGCTGCGGCGAGATCGTCCGCCGTGTCGACAAATGTTCCATCGAGGTCGAAAAGAACGCAGACCCCGTCGAGCGGCCTTCGCATTTACATCTCCCGCGGCGCCCGCCAAAAGACGGGAACAAGTTGAGGGTCGCTCCCTAACAGAAGAGCGGGGATCAATGAACCAGCGCGCGCTCGCCGCAATCATTCTGGCCGCCGGACACGGCACCAGAATGAAATCGACCGTCCCGAAAGTCCTGCATGAAATCGGCGGCCGCTCGATGCTGGCGCATGTCATGGCGGCGGCCGGCGAATTGTCGCCAGCGCGCCTTGCGGTCGTCATCGGCGATCACGCGCCGGGCGTCGGCGAGGCCGCGCGCGCCGAAAGAAGCGATGCGGCGATCGCCGTCCAGGCGCCGCCGCGCGGCACGGGCGACGCCGTCATGAAGGCGATGGGCGCGCTTGAAGGTTTCGCGGGAACCGTTCTCGTTCTTTATGCGGATACGCCGCTTATCGGCGCTGATACGCTTGCTGCGCTCGCCGGCAAGGTCGGCGAGGGCGCAGCCGCCGCCGTCCTCGGTTTCACGCCCGACGATCCCGGCGCCTATGGACGGCTGAAGACCGCGCCGGACGGCTCGCTCGAAGCGATCGTCGAGGCGAAAGACGCCAATGCGGAAGAGCTTGAAATCGGCTTCGTCAATTCCGGCGTGATGGCGATTGACGCGGCTTTTCTCGCGCGCGCCCTGCCGCAACTCACCAATGACAACGCCAAGGGCGAATATTATCTGACCGACGTCGTCGCGATCGCCCGCCGCGAAGGCCTCTCCTGCGCGGTGATCGAGGCCGATGAGGAAGAGGTTATCGGCGTCAATTCCCGGGTTGAACTCGCGGTCGCGGAAGAGATATTTCAGGATTCGCGCCGTCTCGCCGCGCTTGAAGCCGGCGTTACGCTCATTGAT
This sequence comes from Parvularculaceae bacterium, assembly GCA_020446725.1. Taxonomy (GTDB): domain Bacteria; phylum Pseudomonadota; class Alphaproteobacteria; order Caulobacterales; family Parvularculaceae; genus Amphiplicatus. The sequence goes on from JAGRED010000002.1 coordinate 4,835, forward strand.
CCGTCTACGGTTTATTTTTCCCATGACACGGTCATCGCCAACGACGTCGTGATCGAGCCGAATGTCTTCTTCGGGAAGCGCGTCTCCGTCGCTTCCGGCGCGACGATCAAGGCTTATTCCCATATTGAAGGCGCCGATATCGGCGAAGGCGCGAGCGTCGGACCATTCGCGCGGCTTCGCCCAGGCGCGCGGCTCGGCGCTGACGCCAAGGTCGGCAATTTCGTCGAGGTGAAGAACGCCGATCTCGGCGACGGCGCGAAAGTCTCGCATCTCACCTATATCGGCGACGCGACCATCGGCGCGGAGGCGAATATCGGCGCCGGGACGATCACCTGCAATTATGACGGCTTTTCAAAGCACAGGACCGTCATCGGCGATGGCGCTTTCATCGGCTCCAACACGGCGCTCGTCGCGCCGGTGACGGTGGGCGCGGGCGCCTATGTCGGGTCAGGCTCCGTCATCACGAAGGATGTCGAAGCGGATGCGCTTGCGGTCGCGCGCGGCCGGCAATCTGAAATCAAGGGCTGGGCGGCGAAGTTCCGCAAGATCCACGCCGGCGGGAAGAATGACAAATCATGACGGCGGACGACTTCAAGAAGATGGCGGCGCTGGAGGCGGTGAAGCTTGTCCGGCCGGACATGGTTCTCGGCCTCGGCACCGGTTCGACGGCGGCGCATTTTGTGGCCGCGCTCGGCGAGAAAACGCGGGACGGTCTCTACGTAACCGCCGTGCCGACTTCGGAAGACACCGCGCGCAAGGCCGCCGCCGCCGGCATCGAGATCATCGAGCCCGACGAGACGACGATCATCGACCTCGCCGTCGATGGAACCGATGAAGTCGATCCGCGCAAACAATTGATCAAGGGCGGCGGCGGCGCCTTGCTGCGCGAAAAGATCATCGCGTCGGCGGCGAAACGCTTTGTCGTGATTGCCGACGCGTCGAAAAAAGTCGCCGAACTCGGCGCCTTCGCGCTTCCTGTCGAGATCGACCGCTTCTCTTTTCCGTTGACGGTGCGCGCGGTCCGCGAGGCGCTCGCCGCGCTCGGCTATCAAAATCCCGATGTGCGGCTTCGCGCTGGGCCCGCCGGCCCCGCCTTTCTCAGCGACGGCGGCAATTTCATCCTCGACTGCAAGCTGACGCGCATCGGCGACGCCGCAGCGCTCGATCGCGCGCTCGGCGCCATTCCGGGCGTCGTTGAAACGGGGCTTTTCATCGGCATCGCCGATGAAGTCATCCTCGCCGGCCGCGGCGGGATAGAACGGATCGGCTGACCCGGGAGGCCGTCAATGAGCGACGCGAAATTCGAGGAACTGAAGACGGCGATACGCGATTACGGCCAGGCGGCGTTCCAGAATCTCCTGAAATGCCGCGCGCTCGGCGATGCGATCATCAACGGCTTTCATGAATTCGAAGGATGTCCGGCGGAAAACGTCGCCGCCGTGCCGGCGCAGGGGCAATTCGATCCGCGTAAGGACTATGGTGACGAGGCCTATTCCTACGCCGGCCGCGAGGTGATCATTCTGGAGCCGGTGCGGTTCGGCCTCAGCATCATCGTCGGCAATGCGGAAGATTCAGGCGCCCTTTGGCTTAGGACCGTCATATCCGCCGAAATCATCGGCGAGAATTTCGACGTGTTCGTCGCCTCGCAGCCGGTCATTCGCGTGCCGATCGATTTCGACGGCAAGCTCGATCCGGTGTTCGAGGCGATCCATCGCGAATTTCTTGAAACCTTCACGCTTGAAGTGAACGAATTCCTCGATGCGCGCTTCAAGACCGGGATAGGGTTCCTGCCTGCCTGACGGCGATCTCATGAAGAAGCGTCGCCGGCGAACACAACCGGCGTACACAAATGCTTCATCACCCGCGTCGCGGGTGGTCTCGCAAGGCGGCTTTCTCTAGATTGGCGCCCGTCAAACGGTTTCGCTCGCGACAAATGGAATGACGATGACCAAATACGACTACGATCTCTTCACCATCGGCGCCGGGTCGGGCGGCGTCAGGGCGACGCGGCTTGCGGCGACTTACGGCGCGCGCGCGGCGATTGCGGAGGAATATCGCGTCGGCGGCACCTGCGTCATTCGCGGCTGCATCCCGAAAAAGCTCTTCGTCTACGCTTCCGAATTCGGCCACATGTTTCATGAAGCGAAAGCCTATGGCTGGACGACCGGGA
>JAGRED010000346.1 GCA_020446725.1 Parvularculaceae bacterium
AATAGTCCTTCCGACTTCATGGCGGCCTCAAAAGAAAACGCCGCCTTTATCAGGCGGCGTTTTTGTCGATGCAATGGACTTGGGCGCCAGAGATTGCTGACGCTAGAGGGTGCGTGTGATCTTCTCGACCGCGAAGCACTCGATAACGTCGCCCTTTTTGAGGTCGTCATATTTGGCGAAGCTCATGCCGCATTCCTGGCCCATCGGCACTTCCTGAACGTCGTCCTTGAAGCGCTTGAGTTGGGAAAGCTCGCCCTCGTGAATGACGGTGCCGTCGCGAATGAGGCGGACTTTCGCGCCGCGGCGAACGACGCCTTCGACGACGCGGCAGCCGGCGACCTTGCCGAATTTCGAAATGTTGAAGACTTCGAGGATTTCGGCGTTGCCGAGGAAGGTTTCGCGAATTTCCGGCGCGAGCATGCCGGAAAGAACGCCTTTGATGTCGTCGATCAGATTGTAGATGATCGAGTAATAGCGGATCTCGACGCCGGAGCGCTCGGCTTCCTGTCGCGCCTGCGCATTGGCGCGGACGTTGAAGCCGATGACCGGCGCGCCCGATGCGCCGGCGAGGATGACATCCGATTCCGAAATCGCGCCGACGCCGGTGTGAAGAACTTTGACGCGCACTTCATTCGTCGACAGCTTTTCAAGGCTGCCGACGATCGCCTCGACCGATCCCTGCACGTCGCCCTTGATGACGAGCGGCAGTTCCTTGATCTCGGCGTCCTGCAATTGCGCCATCATCTGTTCAAGCGACGTGCCGGACGAACGCGCGGAGGCTTTCTCGCGCTTCTTGCGGGCGCGGAAATCGGCGACTTCGCGCGCGCGCGCTTCCGATTCAACGACGACGAACTGGTCGCCGGGTTCCGGCACGCCGTTAAGGCCGAGAAGCTCGACAGGCATGGAGGGGCCCGCATCGCTCAGCGCCTCGCCCTTGTCGTTGTTCAAAAGCCTGACGCGGCCCCATTCAGAGCCGACGACGAGGATATCGCCCTTCTTCAGCGTGCCGCGCTGGACGAGAACCGTCGCGACCGGCCCGCGGCCCTTGTCGAGGCGCGATTCAACAACCGAACCTTCCGCCGTGCGGTTCGGGTTCGCTTTAAGGTCGAGAACCTCCGCCTGCAGAAGGATCGCGTCGAGAAGGCCGTCGAGATTGGTCTTTTTGAGCGCGGAGACTTCCACGTCCTGGACGTCGCCGCCCATGCTCTCAACCTGCAGCTCGTATTGCAGAAGGTCGGTGCGGACTTTCTGGGCGTTCGCGGCCGGCTTGTCGATCTTGTTGATGGCGACGATGATCGGCACGCCTGCGGCGCGCGCGTGATTAATCGCCTCGACCGTCTGCGGCATGATCGAATCATCCGCCGCGACGACGAGAATGACGATATCCGTCACTTTTGCGCCGCGTGCGCGCATCTGCGTGAAGGCGGCGTGGCCCGGCGTGTCGAGGAACGAGATCTTGCGGCCGTCTTTGACCGAGACCTGATAGGCGCCGATATGCTGGGTGATGCCGCCCGCCTCGCCGGAAACGACATTGGTTTCGCGCAGCGCATCGAGAAGCGAGGTCTTGCCGTGGTCGACATGGCCCATGATGGTGACGACAGGCGGGCGCGTTTCCATGGCGCCGTCATTGTCTTCAGCCCCGGCGAGGCCTTCCTCGACATCGGCCTCGGCGACGCGTTTCACCACATGGCCGAGATCGGCGACGATAAGCTCGGCGGTGTCGGCGTCGAGCGTTGAGTTCGCCGTCACCATCTGGCCCTGTTTCATCAGTTCACGGATGAGATCGACGGCGCGCATCGCCATGCGCTGGGCGAGTTCCTGAACCGTGATCGTTTCCGGAATGACGACTTCGCGCACGACGGCGGGCGTCGCGCCGCCGCGTTGCTGGCGCGCGAGCTTTTCGCGTTCGCGTGCGCGCTTGACCGAGGCGAGCGAGCGCTGGCGATCGTCATCGTCAAGCGCGTTGGCGATGGTGAGGCGGCCGGCGCGCCGCCGCGGCGCTTCCTTCGAGGCGCTGTCGCGATCGTTCTTGTCGATGACCTGCTTGCGCTTGGTTTTCAGGCGGCCGCCGAGACGGGCGAGCGGATTGTCGGCGTCTTCCGGCCGCGCGGCCTGTTCGTCGCCCTTGCCTTTGCCTTTCGCTTCCGCTTTCGCGGCGGCGCGGCGCTTGCGCTCTTCGTCTTCCTCTTCGAGCGCGCGGCGGGCCGTGTCTTCCGCCTTGCGACGTTCTTCGTTTTCGCGTTCGCGTTTCTTTTCTTCGTCGGCGAGCCGCTTTCTTTCCGCTTCGAGTTTTACGCGCTCGTCGGCTTCGCGCGCTTCGCGCTCCTTGCGCTCTTCCTCATCGCGCTTGCGACGGATTTCTTCTTCCTTGCGCGCCTGAACGAGCGCGGCGGCGCGCGCCTGCTTTTCCTCTTCGGAAAGCGTCCTGAGGACGTTCGGCGCGGCGGCGGCCTTGTCCGCGGTTTTCTTTTCCGGCGCCTTCTTTGCGGCGGCGGTTTCGGGCGCGGCCGGCTTGTCGCCCGCCTCGTCCTTTTTCACGCCGATGACGCGGCGCTTCTTCGTCTCGACGACGACGGTCTTCGAGCGGCCATGGCTGAAGCTCTGCTTGACGGCGCCCATTTCCGAGCGGCGCAGCGACAAGGGCCGGCGCGCGCGCCCGCCTGATTCAGCATTCTTTTCGGCGTCGTCAGTCATTCAATCTCCGTTCCCGCCGCATCCGCGCGACGGACTTTCATCGAGACGCGGGAGAAGTCTCCCGCCTCCTGAAAGCGGCCTTGGACATAACGCCCAAACCCGCTGCGGTCCACCGTCATTCGGGACCAAATTCAATCTCTTGCGGCGTCACGCCGACGCCCGCCCGAAAGCCGTCGAGGCGCGCGGCTTCCCGTTCGAAGCGTCGGGCCGCGGCGCCCTTCAGCAGCGCGGCGTGTTTGACGCCGTCCTTGCCGAGCGCCGCCGACAGGATCGCGCTTTCGAAACCCTGATGCCGGAAAATTCCCTTGCCGAGCCGGGCGAGCTTGTCCCGGCCGTCATCGGCGGCGTCCGAGGCGGCGATGAGAACGCCGACGCGTTCCTTCGTCAGCGCTTCTTTCACCTTGTCGAAACCGAGCACCGCCTCGCCCGTCCGCCGCGCAAGCCCGAGCGCGTCGAGCGCGCGCCGTTCAAGCCCCGCCTCGACGGCCTCGGCGAGATCGCCCGGCGCTTCGGCTTTCGATTTGAAGGCGCGGGCGAAAAGACCCTTCGACATGGCGCGCGCAAGACTTGCGCGATCGGCTGAGACCCAGGCGCCGCGTCCGCCGAGTTTCTCGGCGAGGTCGGGGACGACGACGCCGTCCGGCGACAAGGCGAAACGAATGAGCCCGGCGGGCGGCTTATCGCCGCCCCCGGCTATGCAAGTCCGCGTCCGGCCTTCGGACGCCTCATTGCGCAGCTTCGCCAGCGGCCTCCTCCTCGGCTGCGGCCGCTTCGGCCGCCGCCTTGTCGAGATCTTCCTGAGTCACCCAGCCCGCCGCGATGCGCGCGCGCATGATCATCGCCTCGGCGTCCTCGCCCTTGATCTTGTAGCGCTCAAGGATGCCGTCATAGTGCTTCTTCTCGCCGTCGACGCGCTCGGTCCAGCCGGTCAGGTCGTCGGTGACGCAGCCGGCGAAATCCTCGACCGTCTTGATGTCGTTCTCGCCGAGCGTGACGATCATTTTGAGATCGAGCCCTTCAATCTCGAGAAGCGCGTCCTCGACGCCGAGTTCCTTGCGGCGCGCATCGAGCTTTTTCGCCAGTTCCTCAAGCCAGTCTTTCGCGCGCGCCTGAAGTTCGGCGGCGGTTTCCTCATCGATGCCCTCGATCTCGGTCAGATCGTCGAGATCGACAAAGGCGATTTCCTCAATCTTGGCGAAGCCTTCCGACACGAGAAGGCCGGCCATCATGTCGTCGACGTCGAGCGCTTCCATGAACAGCTCCGAGCGCTGACGGAATTCTTCCTGGCGCTTCGTCGATTCTTCCTCTTCGGTCATGATGTCGATCTCAAAACCGGTGAGCTGCGAGGCGAGGCGGACGTTCTGGCCGCGGCGCCCGATGGCGAGCGACAATTGCTCGTCCGGCACGACGACCTCGATGCGGTCAAGCTCCTCGTCGAGCACGACCTTGGTTACTTCCGCCGGCGCGAGCGCGTTCACGACGAAAGTCGCGGGATCGGGCGACCACGGCACGATGTCGATCTTTTCGCCGCCGAGTTCGTTGACGACGGCCTGCACGCGGCTGCCGCGCATGCCGACGCAAGCGCCGACCGGGTCGATCGAATTGTCGTTCGACATGACGCCGATCTTGGCGCGGCTGCCTTGGTCGCGCGCGACCGCCTTGATCTCGATGACGCCGTCGTAAACTTCCGGCACTTCCTGTTCGAAGAGCTTCGCCATGAACTGCGGATGCGCGCGCGACAGGAAGATCTGGGGTCCGCGCGTCTCGCGGCGCACGTCCATGATATAGGCGCGCAGGCGATCGCCGTTGCGGTAATTTTCCCGCGGCAATTGCTGGTCGCGGCGGACGACGGCTTCAGCGCGTCCGAGATCGACGATGACGTGGCCGTATTCGACGCGCTTGATGATGCCGTTGACGATCTCGCCGATGCGGTCCTTGTAGTCTGCATACTGACGGTCGCGCTCGGCGTCGCGCACTTTCTGCGTGATCACCTGTTTCGCCGACATCGCCGCGACGCGGCCGAAATCGATCGGCGGCAGGGGTTCGGAAATGAAGGCGCCGATCTCGGCTTCCGGGTTCTTGTGCAGCGCCTCTTTCAGGCTGATCTGCGTCGCGTCGTTCTCGACTTCCTCAACGACTTCAAGAAGGCGCCACAGGCGCGTTTCGCCGGTCGACGGATTGATCTCCGCCTTGACGAGCGTTTCGTGACCGTAACGCGAGCGCGCAGCCCTTGCGAGCGCGTCTTCCATCGCGTCGATCACAAGCGCCTTGTCGATCGACTTTTCGCGCGCGACGGCGTCTGCGATCTGGATCAGCTCGAGCTTGTTCGCGCTAACGGCGTTCATGTGAGGTCTCCGTCATGGTTTTCCGGTGAGTCATGGTTCATCTCCTTGAGCGCGTCCTTGGCGGCCTTGAGGCTTTCGCGGATCAGCTCGTCGGTCAGGGTCAGTTTCGCCGTCGCAATCCAGGCGAAGGGAATGAGCGCGGTTTCCGCCTCGCCCTCGATGTCGAGGCAGATATTCTCGCCGTCGACGCCGGCGAGGGCGCCTTTGAATTTCTTGCGGCCCTCGATCATGCGATCGAGTTCGATCTTCGCCTCATAACCCTGCCAGTCGTGGAAGTCCTTGAGGCGCACAAGAGGCCGGTCGATGCCGGGCGACGAAATTTCGAGACGATACTGGCCGGTGATCGGATCGGCCTCGTCGAGGATCGGCGACAAGGCGCGCGACAGCGTCGCGCAATCTTCAGCGCTCATCGAATGATCGGGGCGCTCGGCCATGATCTGCAGCGTCTTCGTTTCCTTGCCGGTCATGCGGATGCGCACGAGCTCAAACCCCGCCGCGGAAATCGCGGGCGAGACGAGCTGTTCGATGCGCTCTTCAAGGACCGTCAAAACAAAGCCTCTCGGATCAACAAAAAAGCGGGC
>JAGRED010000347.1 GCA_020446725.1 Parvularculaceae bacterium
AGCAGTGATGTGATGCGCGCCGGCATCTCGCCGACATCGGCGTATTCCGTGTTGCGCCATTATTGCTAGTAGTCATAAGGCGAGAGCATGTCGGCGTTCAGCCATACGGCGCCCGATTCGGTCTTGCCCATTTTCTTGCCCGACGCAGTCGTCAGCAGCGGCGTCGTCAGGCCGAATACTTCAACGCCGTCCTTGCGCCGGCAAAGCTCGACGCCGTTGACGATATTGCCCCACTGATCGGAGCCGCCCATCTGCAAGACGCAGCCGCGCCGGCGATAGAGCTCATGAAAGTCATAGGCCTGCATGAGCATGTAGTTGAATTCAAGAAACGTCATCGGGCTTTCGCGTTCAAGCCGCAGCTTGACGCTGTCGAAGGACAGCATGCGGTTGATCGTGAATTCCGTGCCGTAGTCGCGCAGAAATTCGACATAGCCGAGCTTTGAAAGCCAGTCGTCATTATTGACCATGACCGCGTCCGTCGCGCCGGCCCCGAATGTCAGGAACTTCTCAAAGACGCCCTTGATGCTGTCGATATTCGCCGCGATGTCGGCGTCGGTCAGCAGGGCGCGCTGCTGGTCCTTGCCCGTCGGGTCGCCGACTTTGGTCGTGCCGCCGCCCATCAGCGCGATCGGCTTGTGCCCCGCCGTCTGCAGCCAGTGCAGCAGCATGATCTGGACAAGGCTGCCCGCATGCAGCGACTTCGCCGTCGCGTCAAAACCGATATAGCCGGTGACGACGCCTTTCGTCAGGCGCTCGTCGAGCCCTTCAAGGTTCGTTCCCTGATGGATGAAGCCGCGCTCCTCCATCACATTGAGAAAATCGGATTTGAACGTCATCTGTCGTCCGGCGTTTCATTTGCGGGCGGTCCTTCTATAGCGCCTTTCGCCGTGAGGGAACCCGCCAGGCGGCGGTTTCGCCGCCGCTTTGCGCGCCGAATGGCGGCAATCATCCGCGCGAGATATTCAGCGCGCGCCGGCCCGTCCCGGTCAAGCAGCGCGTCCATTGCGATGAGAATCGCGCGCTTTCCTTCTCGCAGGCGCTCGTCACGGAGTTGCGCGGCTTCGTCGCCCCGCCATTCTTCAATCGAAAAGCCCGCCGGCCGATGCCGGAACCGGCATTCGCGCCGTATGCCGAGACAAAGCGGCAGACAGTCGCGCGCGTTGACCGGGCATTGGCAATCATAATCCCCGATCGTCGCGGCGGCGCCCGGAAACGCTGAGGCGCGACGGCGCAGCGCCATCGGCGCAGCGACGAACGAAGCAAAGTTCGCAAGCGTGTGCGAGACAGCGGCTTCCTCATAATGGCGCGGTTCGGCATCATCAACTTTCGGCGCCTCGCTTGTCGGCGTATCGCGCGTGTTCCTTTTTCGTGACGGCATGACGCAATTCCTCCTTCTCCGCGAGGCGTCGCCTCCGGCAGTGCGCAATAGAAGCGGAGAGGCGCGCGGGACGCGGCGCATCCGATCTGATTTTTTTATGGGACGCGCTCGCGTCCCGCGCATCATGAATGACCGGCGCGATGCGCCTTCCATCCATTGCGGCTCTTTTTTCGCACCTTCCGATCCTCGCGCGCCGCCCAACTCGTTGAGCGGTTCGC
>JAGRED010000348.1 GCA_020446725.1 Parvularculaceae bacterium
CCGGCGTTACTCTGCGGCGCGGCGGCGGCTGTGCGACCGCCGCGTTTGCTGATCGCCATCCGCACGTCCTGCATGAAGGCGCGCCAATGCGGGTCGTTGCGATCGCCGCGCCAGTGACGAAGGTCGGCGGTCTGGACGAGTTCAAACCGGATCGGGCGTTCGCACTCTTCTATCAATACCGGCACAAGCGTCGAGCTGCGCTCGCCGACCGTCGCTTCGGCGCGCACCCATTTTGAATTGACCGACCGTTTCGACCACAGAACAACGACCGCGCCAGCCTGGCGCAAATTCTGCTCCGTCACCTCGTCATAGGTTTCGCCGGCGCGCAGCGCCGCATCCCACCAGACTGACAGCCCCTCGGCCTCAAGCGCGCTCGCAACGAGCCGCGCGGTATCGCGATCCTCGCGATTATAGGAAATAAAGACGTCAGGCACCCGCCAGCCCTCCAGATCGGCACTTCCTACCCCAATTGTGTATGGAAGGGTAGCGATTGATTCTGTTGGGCTTCCTTGGCGAGTCGCCCTTGATAATGCGATTATGGCCGGGAAGGTCCAGGCGATGGGCGGTTCCGGCGTCTGAAGGGGGACAGCAAGGCGATTTCTTCGATCAACCGGATTTCGCTTGATCGGAAAACGCCTTAGGGCGGGGCGAAATGGCGTACACGTTCAATCATGACCTGCTGCTCGGCGAGCCCGACCTCGCCGCCGCGCGCGCAGATTTTCCCGATATCGTCTTCGCGCTGCACAATCCTGCGCTGAAGGAAGTCTTCGCGCCGATCGACAAGCGCGCCAACGCCGCCAAACGCAAGAGCCGGCAATGGGGCGTCATCGCGGTCGCGCTTGCGACCCTGGCGCTGATGCTCGCTGCAGGCGAGGTTCTCTATCATGACTTCAGCAAGGACATGGTGCGGCTCATCGCAATCATCGGGGCGATCGCCGGCATAGCGAGCGTCATCATCGGCGTGTTCGGCGTCATGTTCAGGGCGCGCAAATTGCGCTGGCTCGCGGACCGGCTGACGACCGAGCGGCTTAGGCAATTCCATTTCCAGCATTACGTCGCTTTTGCAGGCGACATCATCGCCGGCGCCGCCAATGAGGAAAAAGCGCGCGCCTATCTCAACAGGCGAAGCGAGGATTTCAAAGCGTTCAAATCGGCGCTGGTCGATCGCGCGGATGACGAGCTTCATCATCTGGTCGAAGCGGAAGATCCGGGCGTCGGCCTCATGTTCACGAACGGCGGGGCGCCCCTTCCCGATAACCCCCGCCATCTTGGCGAGTATTTCAAGGCATATCGCATCCTGCGCTTTGACCGCCAGATCGGCTATTGCGATCTCATGCTGCGCGAAAAAGGCGCCTTCTGGACTTACGCCCCTGTTCGGCAGGCGAAGCTGATCGGCTCGGTCGCGATGGTCTGCGTCTTCGCGATCCTCGTCCTGCACGGTCTCGTCTTTGTCGGCGCCCTCGCGGATGTGCCGGCGATGAAAGGACCGGCGATCCACGTCGCGGCGATCTGGTCGGCGATTATCGCCCTCGCCGCCCGCACGATCGAGGAAGGGTTCCAGCCCGAAACCGAAGTCGAGCGGCTGCGCCAGTACCGTCTTTCGCTGCGGCGCATTTTCGAACGCTTCAGCGCGACGGAAGATCCGCAGGAAAAGCTGAGAGCGATGACCGACCTTGAAAAACTGTCATTCGAGGAAATGATCCTCTTCCTGCGCGGCAATTACGAAGCGCAATACGTTATGTGACAGCGGCGGCGCACCGCGCTCCGTGCGTAACCGGCGATCGAAACACGCACATATTGCGTCATCGCCGAATAAATTTTTCCACAATCGGTCAAGCAGCCGTCACAATAGGCGGATCACATTTTCAGATGCGCGGCTTTAGATGCGTGGGCGCCACACTTTCTGAAGGCGTCAGTTTTGTAATCTGTGCGCAAAACAAAAATGCATCGCCCGTTTGAGGCAAACCATACGATAAACAACACATTGGAATGAAATGTTGATTCAGACTTCACGCATTCATCGACAACATGCTGATTCCTGTTCGCATCTCTTTTTTGAAAACCTGGCGCCATTTTTCGCGATAGAGCCGCGTCGGCTTTTTCAAATCAACGACACGAATCTATCACATGATTGAAACAACCCGCGCGTAGGTGCGCCAACCGCGATGTCCTGAGTTGGGACATGCGCGTCAGCGTTTTCAACATTCGGTGGGGTTCCGAAAAATGTCATTGAAGAAAATACTCGCAGCAGGCGCTGCGGCGATCGCCGTTGCGTCCGCGACTGGGGGCGTCGCATACGCTCAACAAACCACCGCCGCCGTACGCGGCGTCATCACCAATCCTTCCGGCCAGCCCGTTTCCGGCGCGAAAGTCACGATCATCGATACGCGAACGGGTTCGCGGACGCAGATCACCACCGGATCGAGCGGCGTGTTTTCAGCGCGCGGCCTGCCGGTCGGCGGACCCTACACGGTCGTCGTCGACACCGATGACTATCAGGACCAGACGATTGAAGGCGTTACGCTTTCGCTTGGCGATACGGCGAACGTCAATGTCGGCCTCGACGGTCTCGGCGCCGGCGGCGGCGATGAAATCGTCGTCACCGCGACGCGCGCCACTGTCGCGGATGTCGCCACCGGACCTGCGGCGACGTTCAACCTCGCCGACCTGCAGGACCTTCCCACCGTTTCGCGCGACATCAAGGACATCATCCGTCTCGACCCGCGCGTCTACATCGACGAAACGTTCGGCGACGGCATTTACTGCGTCGGCTCGTCGAACCGCGCCAACTCGCTGACCGTCGACGGCGTCCGCCAGAACGACGATTTCGGCCTCAACGGCAACGGCTATCCGACGCAGCGGCTCCCCTTCCCGTTCGATGCGGCCGAGCAGGTTTCGGTCGAGATCGCGCCGTTCGATGTCGAATACGGCCAGTTCACCGGCTGCAACATCAACGTCGTGACGAAATCGGGCACCAACGAATTCCACGGCCGCGCCTTCGTCGATTATCTGCCGGGAGACATCCAATCCTCGAGCATCCGCAAGGGCGCGATCTCGCTGCCTGAGCGCGAGGACGAACTCTCCTATGGCGGCGTCGTAACCGGCCCGATCATCAAGGATCGGCTGTTCTTCACCTTCGCCTATGAGAAGTTCAAGACGAAAGGCGCGAGGAACGACAACGGACCGATCGGGTCCGGCGCGGCCAATATCGCGAGCGACATCAGCCAGTCCGATCTCGACCAGATCGCGAATATCATGAACACGGTCTACGGCTTTGATCCGCTCGGCTTCGACGCCTCTGGCGACGTCACCGACCGCCGCTTCCTCGGCAAGATCGACGCCTACATCACTGAAGACCACCGCTTTGAATTCACGGCCCAGGACACGAACTCGAACCGTTTGAACATCAACAATTCCAGCGGCACGCGCAACGATCTGTCCTTCGCGTCCAACTGGTACAACACGAACGAAAAACTGCGCACCTATTCGGGCCGCTTCTTCTCCGACTGGACCGATGCGTTTTCGACCGAAATTCGCGTCGCATGGAAAGAGCAACGCTCCGACCAGGCGCCGCTCGCGGGCGGCGACTTTGCGCAATTCCAGGTCCTCGTCGACGGCGACGGCGATTCCGTCTCCAACGGCGAAGTCTTCCTCGGACCGGACCAGTTCCGTCATGCGAACCGTCTCTCGACCGAAGTTCTGAACATCAAGGCGAAGGCCGAATATCAGGCGGGCCAGCACCTCTTCAAATTCGGCTACGAGCGCGACGATCTCGACACGTTCAACCTGTTCGTCGACAGCTCCGAAGGCGTCGCGGTCTTCAATTCTATCGCCGATCTACAGGCCCAGACGCCGGCGAGCATCAGCTATCGCAACGCCTTCACCAACAATGAAGACGACGGCGCGGCGGCGTGGTCGCGCGTCCTGAACACCGTCTATGTCCAGGACGATTTCCAGCTTACGCCGGAACTGCTGGTGACCGTCGGTCTGCGTTACGACTGGTACGGCACCAATGACGTGCCGCTCTTCAACCCGACCTTCCAGGCGCGTTACGGCATCCGCAACGACAAGTCGATCAACGGTCTTGATCTGTGGCAGCCGCGCTTCGGCTTCGACTGGCGTCCGACCGACCGCCTGCAAATCACCGGCGGCGCCGGCGTCTACTCGGGCGGCGATCCGGGCGTTTGGGTGTCGAACGGCTACACTAATACCGGCGTGACGCTCGGCCGCGCGTTCTCGACCAATCCGCTCGAGATCAACGGCTTTGACGGCCTCAACATTCCGGCCGCGCTCCAGGCCGCGAACACCGCTGCGGCGGCGACCGGTTCGGGCGACGTCGACGCGCTCGCGCCCGATTACGAAATTCCGTCGATCGTGCGGGGCGCGCTCGGCGCCAAGTTCGACGTCACCGACACGTTCCAGATCGGCGGCGACTTCCTTTACACTCGCGCGAAAAACCCGAACGAATGGCTCGCCCTGACGCTCGCCCAGGTCGGCGTCGCGGCGGACGGACGTCCGATCTATCAGGGACGCGACGCGCTCGATCCGGACTGCCCGGGCTTCGGCCCCGGCGCTTCGCTGCCTTCGGACGGCTCGTGCCCGGTGACGGTCCGTCAGGATTACCTCCTGCGCAATTCGGACGAGGTTCCGGTTTCCTACACGCTTTCCGGCTTCGCCAAGAAAAGCTACGAATGGTCGCGCGGCGGCGCCGATCTCCTCTTCGGTTACGCTTACACCGATGCGGAAGACGTCAACCCCGGCACCTCCTCGCGCGCGGTTTCGAACTTCGAAAACCTCTCGACGCAGGACTACAATAATTCGCGGTCCTACACGTCGAATTATTCGATCAAGCATCGCCTGACCGCTCGTCTCGACCTCGAACACGAGTTCTTCCGGGATGCCCCGACGCAGCTTTCCTTCTTCGGTCAGCTGAGCTCGGGCCGGCCGTTCTCCTACACGTTCGACTCGCCGAGCAGCGGCGGGGATGACGGTCGTCCGTTCACGAACAACCCGTTCGGCGGCGAGGACCAATCCGAAGACCGGTCGCTGCTCTACGTGCCGACGACGGACGCGGCGGGCGGCGACGGCGTCGTCACCTACGCGCCAGGCTTCGACCTTGCGGCCTTCAACGCCTTCGTCACGACCTCCGGGCTTGACGAGTATCGCGGCCGCATCGCCCCGCGTAACGGCTTCCGCTCCGACTGGTGGGGCAAGCTCGACATGCGCTTCCAGCAGACGGTCCCGGCGATCGCCGACC
>JAGRED010000349.1 GCA_020446725.1 Parvularculaceae bacterium
GCGGATCAAGCGCCTGCAACACTGCAAGCACGAAGGGCGACAGGCCCTTCGTTTCGAGAACCGGCGTCGTGCGTTCCGCCGCTGAGGAGGCGCGTTCGCGCGGGCGGTCGAAAAATCCGCCGAGACCGTCGCGCAAGATTGGAGCAAGGCTTTTCTCAATCCGTCCCGCTGCGTCCGCGACGACTTCGCGCGCCGCGCCGATCGTGTGGCGGAAGCTTTCAATGACTTCGCCAACCGTCCGTTCGCGGCCTTTGTCAAAAAAGACCGGCGCATTCGCTTTGGCCGCCGCCGGCAGAAGACGCGCGGCGCTTTCGCCGCGATCGGCCGTCAGCAGCTTTTTCGCACCGCCGGCTCCTAGAAAATGCGCGGCGTAAAGTTCGGCGCCATCGACCGCACGGCCGAGCGCGCCTTCAAGCGCCGCCTTGTTCTCACGCGCAAGCGCGCCGGCGAGCGCAGAGGCTTTTTCCGCATCGAAGCGAAGGTTCAGAATTTCCTGGCGCCGCGCCGCATCGGCGACGAAAAGGCGCCCGTTTGAGTCCGTCTTGACGTCAGCCGCATATTCGCCAAGCCCGTGCGCCGCGCCGTATTTTTTAACCGCCGAGAGCCAGGTTTGCTCGATGAACTGGAACAGGCCGGCCGCGCTTGAAGTTTTGGCTTTCGCTTGCGGATCGAGCGCGCTTTCGCGCATCGCGACGCGATAGAGATAGTCAAAGCCGACGCCGGTCGTGTCGGCGGCTTTCCTGATCGCGCCGGAAATGGCGGCGTGCGCCGCCGCGGTCGAGAGTATGGCGTCGGTCATGGCTTGGCGCCCCTTACATGGGAAAAACGCTCGCAAATCATGGTCAAGAAACTCCTAATTCGTTGAAGCGCGCCGGTGAAAACGCGGCGATGTCGGAGCCTGCGCGCCCCGTCGCGACAAGCGCGACGATCGCATCCGCCGTCGCCGGCGCCAGCAGGATCCCGTTGCGATAGTGGCCGAGCGCGTAAAGGACGCCCGGCGATGACGGCGCAGGACCGATAATCGGCGCGCCGTCCTTGGTCGCCGGGCGCAAACCCGCCCAGCGTTCGATTTCCTCGGCGCCGTCGAGCGCGGGAAACGCCGCCTCCGCCGCAGCGCGCAGATCGCGCAATCGCCGTTCGTCGACATTCAGCGAGCGGTCGCCCGCGATTTCAGTCGCGCCGACGACGACGCGGCCGTCCGCTTTCGGACACAGATAGGCCTTGCCGGTGATGACGACGCGCGTCGGCGCCGCCCCGCTGCGCGCAACTGCGAGCGCTTCGCCCTTTATCGGGAAGGTTGCGTCCGCCGGCAGATCGCCAAGACCGCCGAGCCGTGCACCCGTCGCAATGACGATTTGTTCGGCATGAAGACGTTCGCCATTTTCGAGAACGACAGCGTGCGCCTTTCCGGACTCGATGGAATTCACGCGCCGCCCGAGGCGAACGGCGCCGCCTGCTGCGCCGATCGCGCGCCGCAACGCCAGGCGAACGCGCCGCGGATCGACCTGCCCATTGCCGCGCGCCATCCACCCGCAGCGCGCCGATGACGAAAGCGCCGGTTCGAGATCAAGAACCTGCGCGCGGTCGAGCGGGTCGCATTTGTCCGCGTCCGCCTGAAAAATCGCCGCTTCCGTGTCGTCCATGGCGACGCAAAGAACGCCGCTGTCGTCAAAGTCGATATCGACGCCGCCAGATTCCCGCAGCAGCGGCGCAATCTCTTTCCAGCGCTGGAGACTTTGCGCGCTGAACGCGGCGAGCGCGTCGCCACCGCCATGGAGCGACCGTTCGAAAGACGGCGCCAGCATGCCGGCGGCGGCGTTCGTCGCAGCCGGCCCGCCTGAATCGACGACCAGCGCGCGAACGCCGCTTCGCGCGAGCATCCATCCGCAAAAAAGGCCGATGACGCCGCCGCCGGCGATGATGACATCCGCATGCCGCATCTAGTGATCTTCCGGTTTCTTCACGCCCGACAAGAGCATCGTCTTTTCGCGCGAGCCCGCCGAAGAACCAAAGAAATAATTCACAACCGCCGCCGTCATGGTCGCGAGCGCGCCGAGCATGATCGAGAATTCCGTCTCCGCGCCGGGCGGCAGCTTTCGCGCGACCATCGCCGCGAGCGTGACGAAAAAGCCGGCGATGATCAATGCGCCGAGAAGAGAGGGGGTCCAGTCCTTCAGCCTTGCCTGCCGCTCGCGCGCGCTCGCCCGGTCGCCGGCGTCGATGCGCGCTTCCTCGACAGCCGCCGCCCGCACCGCGATCAGGAATTCGGTTTCAGCGCGCTTGAGCGCCAGCAGTTGTTCGGGCGTCGCCGTTTCCAGAATTTCGGCGATCTCATCCTCATCCATCGCTTCCTTGCCGAAAATCACGCGCGCGATTGTCGACGCCGCAGCCCCGGCCAACGGCCCGCCGAGTTGCTCGGCGATTTTCGGCACCGTTCTCGCGACCGCTTTCTTCAGGCGGCCGCGCTTTCGCGCTTTTTCCGCATCCTTTTCGTCAGCCATCACTATCCTCCTTACGCAACGCGAGGCTTCACACAGAACGCCATAATAGGGCTTGCGCAGCGGTGTCGGATAACTGGTGGGA
>JAGRED010000350.1 GCA_020446725.1 Parvularculaceae bacterium
CGTATCGATGCGAATGGGCAGGCGGAGGCCGTCGGGGTCGCGGTCGGTCATGGCGGGTCGTCTCCTGATCAACGGACGGAGCCTAGCATGACATGTCGGACGCGCCTCACACTTTGTCGTGTGGCGGCCTCAACTGGTCGCGGCCACACTCGTCGCAGGCGGCGGCGGATATGTTCGCCGCAACGGCCGGATCTAGTCTCTCAGCAGTTCGTTGACGCTGGTCTTCGCTCTTGTTTTTTCATCGACGCGTTTGACGATGACGGCGCAATAGAGCGCGGGGCCGCCTTTCGCCGACGGTGCGGCGCCGGAGACGACGACGGAATAGGGCGGCACTTCGCCATAGAGAATTTCGCCGGTTTCGCGATCGATGATTTTCGTCGAGGCGCCGAGATAGACGCCCATCGACAGGACAGAGCCTTCACGCACGATGACGCCTTCAGCGACTTCGGCCCGCGCGCCGACAAAGCAGTTGTCTTCGATTATGACCGGGTTCGCCTGCAGCGGCTCAAGGACGCCGCCAATGCCTGCGCCGCCGGATATGTGGCAATGTTTTCCGACCTGCGCGCAGGAGCCGACTGTCGCCCATGTGTCGATCATCGTTCCTTCCCCGACATAGGCGCCGATATTGACGAATGACGGCATCAGCACGACCGACGGCGCGATATAGGCGCCTTTGCGCGCCACGGCGCCCGGCACGGCGCGAAATCCCGCTTTGCGAAATTCCTCTTCCGACCAGTCGCCGAATTTCAGAGGGACTTTGTCCCAATGTTGATTAGGCGCGTCGCCGATGATCGCATTGTCGTTGAGGCGGAACGACAGCAGCACGGCTTTTTTGAGCCATTGATTGACGCGCCAGCGTTTCACATTTCCGCCGTCTTCCGGCTCGGCGACGCGCGCCTTTCCGCCGTCGAGCAATGCGAGCGCTTCATCGACCGCCTCGCGCGTTTCGCCTTTTGTGGCCGCGGAAAGCTCCATGCGGCGTTCCCACGCCTCATTGATGCGCTTTTCGAGCTCTTCGGCTGCGGCCATAGGATTTTCCTCCGCGAAAACTATGCGGCGGCCTTTTCGACCATTGAGAGAAACGCCGCAAGGTCGTCGGTGACATGATGCACATGCGCGCCGAGCGCATCGCCAGGCCGCGCCGGCCGCTTGTTCGCGGGCTCGTCGGCGAACCAGGTTGCGTCCTGCCGAACAAGAACGGTCGTCATGCCGAGCGCATGCGCGGCTTCAAGATTATGCGCGAGATCTTCAAACATCGCCGATTCCCGGGGGCGAACGCGGGTCGCCGTGAGAAATTTCTCATAGGTCTCGCGATGCGGTTTGGGCGTCCATTCGGCGGCGCGAATGTCGAATATATCGTCGAATAGGCCTTCGAGCCCGATCCGCGACAATGTTTGCTCGGCGTGATGGACAGAGCCGTTCGTAAACACGAACCGGCGGCCGGGGAGGGCGGCGATCGCCATGCGCAAGACCGCGTCTTCCGGAACGACCGAACGGTCGATGTCATGGACATAAGACAGGAATTCGTCCGGCGCGACTCCATGTTCCGCCATCAGACCGGCGAGCGTCGTTCCGAATTTGACGTAATAATGCTTTTGCAGCCGTCGCGCTTCATCATGACCGACATTGAGGCGCCGGCGGATGAAATCCGCCATGCGCGCATCGATCTGGGCGAAGAGATGACATTCGGCGGGATAGAGCGTGTTGTCGAGATCGAAAACCCAGCTCTCGACATGCTTGAGGTCGGCCATCGCTACTGCTGGGCTGGCGCTTCGCTCGGCGGCGCGACAAAAGCGTCGGCGGTGAAATCATAGGTCGCCGATGTTGATCCGCCGATGTCCACCTTCTTGAAGATCGCTTCTTCAAGTTCCTGATCCGCGCATGTCGTTTCGGTTGAAGCGGCGAACCGCACGGCGTTGATGCAGAATGATTTGTCGCCGCCGGCGAGGCGCCGCTCGCCGCGCTGGTCTTCGATGACGCCGTAGACGTAATAATGATTGAGCGACAGGCCGCCTTTGATCACCTTGGCGCAGTCGCCGGGCTCAAGCTTCCACCAGCCGCGCGATTCGTATTGGTTCTCGCCTTTCGGCTCGGCGAGCGCAGACCACACCGCCTGGTCAGCCTTGTTGCAGAAAAAGAGGCCGAGCTTTGATTCGCGGGCGTTCGCTTCCTCGATCATGGCGTCGATCGTCGCGTCGTCGATGACAGGCCCTTCGCCGATGCTCTTCTCCTTGCGGTAAGAGGCGAGGAGGCGCTGCGTTTCGCGGCCCAATGATCCGTCAATGCGCACCTTGGCGAGCCCGAGATCGTTCAGCAGCCGTTGCACGCCCGCGACTTCGGCGCTGTAGACGGTGTAGTTCGCGGCTTCGGCGAAATCGGTCTGCCAGTTGCCGCCGGCGGCCGGCGTCACTTCGACATCAAAGAAGCCGCGCTGGCGGGTCGGCTCATCGCGGCAGACCTCCTGATTGCGCAGGTTGAAAAAACCATTGTTTTCAACGCAGAGCGGCGTATCGCCCGACCAGCTGCGCAAGGGGCCTTTGTGGCCGAGAACCGCCTCCGCATAGACGAAATAGCGGCCGGGATTGGTCGGCTCGGTCAGCACGACCTTGCATTGTCCGGGGCGCAGCCGCCACCAGCCGCGCGTAGCCAGACGATCGCCGTCGACATAGCCGATCGCCGCGGACAGGGCGTAGCTCGTCTTGTTGCAAAGACTGTATTTCGCGTTCGCCGCCCCGGTGAGCGCAAGGCTTGCGCCGATGGCGGACAGAAGGAACAAAAGAATACTACGCATCGCGTCGCCCGCGCCCTATGAAACTGCGCGCCGCATCGTGCGCGGCGCGGCGTAATTCAGCCGAAACCGGCCGAGGGATCAAGATTGAGCGCAAAGACAAGCGATGACGCCGTTTCGGCTGGCGCGCCGCCTGCGATGGAGCGGGTCAAGGTGCTCTTCCCGATGCCGCTGGCGAAGGCGTACGACTATCTTGCGCCGGCCGGTCTCGCGCCCGGGTCCTGGGTCGCCGCGCCTTTCGGCGGGCGCGAGGCCTATGGCGCGATCTGGCCTGGCGCGCCTGACGACATTCCCGAAGCGAAGCTGAAGCGGGTTGTAAGGGCGCTGCCTGCGCCGTCGCTGGCGCC
>JAGRED010000351.1 GCA_020446725.1 Parvularculaceae bacterium
CGCGACGTCCTGAAGCGCGTCACGGACCGCGTTCGGGAGCGCAGCCGCGCGTCCCGCGAAGCGTATCTCACTCTCATGCGCGCGGCGGCCGCCGAGGGACCGCATCGCGCGCATGTTTCCTGCGGCAACCTTGCGCATGCGGCAGCCGCCTGTTCATTCGAGGAGAAAAAGAAGATTGCGACGGGCAAGGGTCCGAATATCGCGATCGTCACCTCCTACAATGACATGCTGTCGGCCCATCAGCCGCTCGGGGCCTATCCCGACATCATCAAGACGGCGCTCTCAACGCTCGACGCGACGGCGCAGGTCGCGGGCGGCGTTCCCGCCATGTGCGACGGCGTCACGCAGGGACAGCCCGGCATGGACCTGTCGCTTTTTTCGCGCGACGTCATCGCTCTCGCCACGGCCGTGTCGCTGTCGCACAATGTCTTTGACGGCGCGATCATGCTCGGCGTCTGCGACAAGATCGTGCCGGGTCTGTTTATCGGCGCGGCCCGGTTCGGCCACATGCCGGTGATCTTTCTGCCTGCCGGGCCGATGGGGTCCGGCATAACCAATGAGGAAAAGGCGCGCGTGCGCCAGCTTCATGCGGAAGGGAAAGCGAGCCGCGATGAGCTTTACGCGGCGGAGAGCGCTTCCTATCATTCGGCGGGGACCTGCACCTTTTACGGCACGGCGAACTCCAACCAGATGATGATGGAGGTGATGGGCCTTCACGTGCCGGGGTCGGCCTTTGTCAATCCGGGAACGCCGCTGCGTCATGCGCTGGTTGAGGAAACCGCGCGCCGCGTCGCCATGACGACGGCGCTCGGGCCGGACTATATTCCGTTCTTTGAAATCATCGACGAACGCGCCATCGTCAACGCCATCGTCGGCCTCAACGCCACCGGCGGGTCCACCAATCACACAATCCACCTGATTGCGATGGCGCGCGCTGCGGGGATCATTATCGACTGGACGGATTTTTCCGATCTTTCGCAGGCCACGCCTCTGCTCGCGCGGATCTATCCGAACGGGTCGGCGGACGTGAACCAGTTTCACGCGGCCGGCGGGCTCGCGTTCATCATCCGTGAGCTGATTGAGGCGGGCCTGCTGCATGAAGACGTGATGACGGTCGCCGGAAAAGGCCTCTCGCATTATGCGACGGCGCCGGAACTCGATGGCGGGATGCTTGTCTGGAAACCGCCGCCGAGCGTTTCGGGCGATGAAAAAATCCTCACCCCCGCATCGCGTCCGGCGCAACCGACCGGGGGGCTCGTCACGCTCGACGGAGATATCGGCCGCGCCGTCATCAAGGTCTCGGCGGTCAAGCCCGAAAGCCGCGTCGTCGAGGCGCCTGCGATCGTCTTCAAAAGCCAGCAGGAGCTGATGGACCGCTTCAGAACGGGTGAGCTCAACCGGGATTTCGTCGCAGTCGTTCCCTTCCAGGGACCGAAGGCGAACGGCATGCCGGAATTGCATCGCCTGACGCCGCCGCTCGGCGTTTTGCAGGACAAGGGCTTCAAGGTCGCGCTCCTGACCGACGGACGGATGTCGGGCGCATCAGGAAAGGTTCCG
>JAGRED010000352.1 GCA_020446725.1 Parvularculaceae bacterium
GCCGGAACCATCGACGCCGAGAATGGTCTTCTTATCGAGATCGCCGACGTTAAAAAACGCGCCGGCGCGCTGCACGCCCATGTCGGACGCATTGTGAAAGGCGCCGTGAAAAAAGGCGACGCCGTGCGCCTTTCGATCGATGCGGCTCGCCGCAACCGAACGCGCGCCAATCACTCCGCGACCCACTTGCTGCACAAGGCGCTTCGCGACGTGCTCGGCGATCATGTCGCGCAGAAGGGATCGCTCGTCGCGCCCGACCGGCTGCGGTTCGACTTTTCGCACATGAAGGCGCTGACGCCGGCGGAGATCGCCGACATAGAAAAGCGCGTTAACGCGGTCGTGCGGCAGAATAACGAAGTGACGACGCGCATCATGCCTTATGACGATGCGGTCGCCTCCGGCGCCGTTGCGCTGTTCGGTGAGAAATACGACGATGACGTTCGCGTTCTCAGCATGGGGCTTGAGGGCGGACGCGAAGACGAAAAAGCCTATTCGGTCGAACTTTGCGGCGGCACGCATGTGCGCCGCGTCGGCGATATCGCGCTATTCAAGATCACCAGCGAGAGCGCGGTCGCTTCGGGCGTTCGGCGCATCGAGGCGCTGACCGGCGAGGCGGCGCGCCTTTATCTTGAGGAGCAGACGACGCTTGCGCGCGCGGCGGCGGATGCCGCGAAGACGACGCTCGCCGATTTGCCGGCGCGCATCGAGGCGATGGTCGCCGAACGCAAGAGACTCGAACGCGAACTCGCCGAGACGAAGAAAAAACTGGCGCTCGGCGGCGGCGGGAACGCGCAGGCCGATGACGTCGCCGACATCAAGGGCGTCAAGTTTATCGGGCGCGTGCTCGACGGCGTCGAGGCGAAAGATCTTCGCGGCCTTGTCGATCAGGCAAAGCAACAGCTCGGCTCGGGCGTTGCGGCGTTTGTAAGCGTCGCCGATGGCAAGGCGGCTCTCGCCGTCGGGGTTACGGACGATCTCAAGACCAGATTGTCGGCGGTCGATCTTGTTCGCGCCGGCGCCAAGGCGATCGGCGGGCAGGGCGGCGGCGGACGGCCGGACATGGCGCAGGCCGGCGGTCCCGACGGCGACAAGGCTGCGGATGCGATCGCCGCGATCGAGACATCGATCGCCGCCGCATGACCGGCGCGCCGCCAGGACGCGGGGCCCGGGCCGTTCTGCGGATTGTCGGCCTCTTTTTCACTGCGATCGGCGCCGCCGGCGTGTTCCTGCCTTTGCTGCCGGGCGTGCCGTTTCTCATTCTCGCCGCGGCCTGTTTCGCGCGATCATCGCCGCGGCTTGAAGCGTGGCTCCTCAATCATCCCTTTCTGGGACCCGGCGTTCGCAAATGGCGTGAACGCGGCGCCATTTCGCGGAAATCGAAATTCATCGCGCTGTCGATGATGGCGCTGTCCGGGGTGATCGTCACGCAGACCGCCGCGCCCGGCTGGGCGAAAGCGACGACGTTCGCGCTGATGGCGATCGGCGCGCTGTTCGTCGCGACGCGGCCGAACGATTGACTGAACGATCAGGCGAATTCGGCTGCGATGCGCCGCGCAACGGCGGCGTGCGCGACGTTGGCGTCTGCGCCGTTCGCCGTCGGCGCATTGACGTAACAGGCGATGAAGATCGGCGCCCGCCCGTCCGGCACGGCGAAGGCGACGTCGTTATAGGCGCCGTTGCCGCTCGTGCCGGTTTTGTCGCCGACCGTCCATCCCTGTGGAAGCCCGGCCCGCAAGCGATCCGCGCCGGTTTTGGAGGCGATCATCCATGCGGCGAGGCGCTCTTTTGATGCGGCGTTCAGGGCGTCCCCGATGAGAAAGGTCCGAAGCAACGCAATCATCGCGCTCGGCGTCGTCGTATCGCGCGGATCGCCCGGCGCGTTTTCGTTGAGATCGGTTTCCCAGCGATCGAGCCGCGTCGTTTGATCGCCGAGCGCGCGCAGGCTTGCGGTGAAGCCTTCAGGCCCGCCGACGAGACGCAGCAGGATGTTCGCCGCCGCATTATCGCTGAGCCCTGTCGCTGCTGCGCAAAGCTCCGCAATCGTCATCGACCCCGATGCGACGCGTTTTTCAACGACGGGCGCGTAGGGGACAAGATCATCCTCGCGGATGGGCAGCGGCCTGTGGATCGAGAGACGTCCCGCTTCCTGTTCGCGCAGGAGGAGCGCGGCGAGCGCCCATTTGAATGTCGAGCACATTGCGAAGCGTTCGTCTGCGCGATGACTGATCGTGCGGCCGGTTGAAACGTCGAACGCTGCAACGCCGACACGGCCGTCAAGCCGGCTTTCGATCGAGGCGAGTTCCGTATCGCCGCGCGGGGCCGTCGCGCAGGCGGCGAGACTTGCGCCTGTCGCGCCGAGGATGACGGCGCGGCGCGACATGGCGTATGATGCGTATTGATTGTTCATGCCGCGATCTTTTCATCGGCGCTGAGCCGGCGCAATCGTCGCAGCGAAAAAAAAGGGGCGCATGCCTGCGCCCCTTGGGTCCCCTTGTCAGCCGGTTTATTCGATTGAAACGCTGCCGCCCGACGAGGTGTCCTTGTTGACGTTTTTCGGCTTGCCGTAAACGTCGATGCTGCCGCCCGAAGACGCGTCGCCGATAATGCTTTCCGATGCGTAGATGTCTGCGCTGCCGCCGGATGAGGCGTCGGCGACGGCGGTGCGGCATTCAAGGCCGCGCGCATCGATGTCGCCGCCTGATGAAACATCGACATTGAGCGCATCGCACCGACCGGTGACGTCAAGGCTGCCGCCCGAAGACGCGTCGATGTCGAACGAACCGGCGTCGACCCCGGTCGCGTCAAGCTCGGCGCCGGACGAAACGTCCATTCCCGAAAGCGCCGGCAACGTCACATTGACGACAACCTCGACGCCGCGTCCCCAGCTCATCGTCTTGTGCTTGCGGCCGATCTGCAGCTCGTCGCCTTTCACCTCGACGCGCAGGCGTTCAAGCCCTTTTGCGCTGCTTTCAGCAACGACGGAGTAATCGCCGCCGACGGTCACGTTCACTGTCGTTCCCGCCGAAGCGGAAACGCGCGTGAAACCTGAAAGATCGAACGATTGCGTTTCAGCGAATGCCGGCGTCGCCAAGGCGGCCGATGCGATGGTTGCAAGGAGAAGTCTCTTCATGGATGCGCCCTTTCCATTTGAATTTTCATTGTGAAACATTGTCCGCATGCCGCCGGCGCCGCAAGCGCGCTGCGACAGGGCGAGCGCGCGATGCGACCGGGGATCAACAAATCAGCGTGCGCGATTGCGTGGACCGATGAAGCGCGGCCCTGATGCGCTAAAGCGTTTCTGCGGCGCGGAAAGCCCTTATCAGGCGCCCATCGCCTTTTTGAAATTCTCATCGATCTTGTCGAGGAAGCCGACCGTCGTCAGCCATTTCTGTTCGGCGCCGATCAGAAGGGCGAGGTCTTTTGTCATATGGCCGGCCTCGACCGTCTTGATGATCGTTTTCTCAAGCGTTTCCGAGAAGCGGGTCAGATCGGCGTTGCCGTCCAGTTTGCCGCGATGCGCAAGGCCGCGCGTCCAGGCGTAGATCGACGCGATCGGGTTGGTCGACGTGTCCTCGCCGCGCTGATGCTGGCGGAAATGGCGCGTCACCGTGCCGTGCGCAGCTTCGGCCTCGACCGTCTTGCCGTCCGGCGTCATCAGCACCGATGTCATCAGGCCGAGCGAGCCGAAGCCTTGTGCGACGGTATCGGACTGGACGTCGCCGTCGTAATTCTTGCATGCCCACACATAAGCCCCCGACCATTTTAGGCACGAGGCGACCATGTCGTCGATCAGGCGGTGTTCATACGTTCCCTTGAACGCGGCGAACTTGTCCTTGAATTCCGCTTCCCAGATTTCCTGGAAGATATCCTTGAAGCGGCCGTCATATTTTTTGAGGATGGTGTTCTTGGTGGAGAGATAGACGGGATATTTGCGCTGCAGGCCGTAATTGAAACAGGCGCGCGCGAAATCGCGGATCGACTCGTCGAGATTGTACATCCCCATATAGATGCCGGCGGACGGCGCGTTGAAGACGTCTTTCTCGATGACTTCGCCGTTGTCGCCTTCCCATTTCAGCGTGAGTTTGCCTTTCGACGGGAACAGCATGTCGGTTGCGCGATACTGGTCGCCGAACGCGTGACGGCCGATGATGATCGGCTGCGTCCAGCCGGGCACGAGGCGCGGCACGTTCTGGATGATGATCGGCTCGCGGAAAACGACGCCGCCGAGGATGTTGCGGATCGTGCCGTTTGGCGATTTCCACATTTCCTTGAGGTTGAATTCCTTCACCCGCGCTTCGTCGGGCGTGATGGTCGCGCATTTGACGGCGACGCCGTAGCGTTTGGTCGCCTCGGCGGCCTCGATCGTCACCTGATCGTCCGTGCGGTCGCGTTCCTCGATGCCGAGGTCGAAATATTTGAGATCGATATCGAGATAGGGGTGGATGAACTTGTCCTTGATCATCTGCCAGATGATCCGCGTCATCTCATCGCCGTCCATCTCGACGACCGGATTTGCGACCTTGATTTTATTCATGAATTCATTCCTCGGACGGTTCTCGGGGGCGACGTCTAAAGCGCTGTGCGGCGTGGCCTATAGCATTCCCGGCTGGAGGCGCAAAGCTTGGGGCCGGCGCTGCGCGGAAGGGCTTGCGCGTCGGCGTTCGCTCAGGGCAAGCAGCCCGGACGCAAGACATGCGAGCATGATGGCCGATACCCGCAAATCCGCAAAACTGCGCCAATCCCGTAGCGAATGCGCCTTCGCGCCAGCGCCGGCGATCGTGATGATCGAGCCGCAGCTTGGGGAGAATATCGGCGCGGCGGCGCGCGTCATGCTGAATTTCGGACTTTCCGAACTCGTTCTTGTGAAGCCGCGCGACGGCTGGCCGAACGAAAAAGCCGCGGCGATGGCGTCCGGCGCCGCCATCGTGCTCGAAAACGCCCGTCTCGCCGATGACAGCGCCGAGGCGCTTGCGGAATACAGCTTCGTGCTCGCGATGACGGCGCGCCCGCGCGAATCATTGCTGCCTGTCCTGACGCCGCGGGCGGCGGCGGCGGCGCTCAAATTGCGGATCGACCGCGGGGAGAAATGCGCCGTGATGCTCGGCCCGGAGCGCGCCGGGCTCGCCAATGATGATGTGAACCGGTCGGACGGCGTCGTTTCCGTTCCGGTCAATCCGGCGTTCGCCTCGCTCAATGTCGCTCAAGCCTGCGCCGTGATGGCGTATGAATGGGCGCTCGCGGCCGGCCTTGAAACGCCGCCGGCTGATCTCGATCTCGCGCCGCAGGCCGACAAGGCGCAATTTGAAGGGTTTATCGATCAGCTTTTCGCGGCGCTTGATGAGGCGCGCTATTTTTACCCGCCCGAAAGGCGCGCCGCCATGGAGCGAAAGATCAAGACGGCGTTCGCGCGGGCGGCCCTGACGGAAGGCGAGGTCAGGACATTGCGCGGCGTGATCAAGGCGCTGGTGAAACCGGCGCCCACTGACTGACGGCCCTGACTGATGGTCGTCACTGATAGCGTCGACTGATTGGCCGACTGGCCCCCTGGCGGAAAAGCGCGTTAGTCTCCCCGCGGCGCTCCGGGAGGGTAATAATGAGACTTCGATTCGTCGCCGCGCTTGGCGTCACGCTGCTGGCCGGCTGCGGCAGTCCACACTCCTATGATGCGATCATCCGCGGCGGAACTGTTTATGACGGAACCGGCGCGCCCGGCGTCGTCGCCGATGTCGCAATCGCGGGGGACCGCATCGCCGCAATCGGCGATCTGAAAGACGCGCGGGCGGACAAGGTTATCGACGCATCGGGCAAGGCCGTCTCGCCCGGCTTCATCAATATGCTTTCCTGGGCGGTCGATGATCTCATCGCCGACGGGCGCAGCCTCGGCGACATCAGCCAGGGCGTGACGCTGGAAGTGTTCGGCGAAGGGATGTCGTGGGGACCGCTCAATGACGATATGAAAAAGGGATTGAAGGAGCGTCAGGGCGATTTCAAATACGACATCGAATGGACGACGCTCGGCGAATATCTCGACTATCTTGAACGGAAAGGGGTCTCGCCCAATGTCGCGTCATTCATCGGCGCGACAAGCGCGCGCATTCATGAGGTCGGTTTCGACAACCGCGCGGCGGATGCGGAAGAACTCGCCCGCATGCAGGACCTTGTCCGCGACGCGATGAAGGAAGGCGCCATGGGCGTCGGCTCGTCGCTTATCTATGCGCCGGCGAATTTCGCCTCAACCGAGGAATTGACGGCGCTCGTCGCGGCGGCTGCGGAATATGACGGCATGTATATTTCGCACATCCGGTCGGAGTCGGGAAAATTCCTTGAAGCGGTCGATGAAATTATCGGGATTGCGCGAGCGACCGGCGCGCCGGCGGAAATCTATCATTTCAAGGCGAGCGGCCGGCCGAACTGGGGAAAGCTTGACGAGGCGATCGCGAAGATCGAGGCGGCGCGCGCCGAGGGCCTGGCGGTCACGACCGACATGTACTCCTACGCTGCGAGCTCGACCGGCCTCGACGCGGCGATGCCGCTCTGGGTGCAGGAAGGCGGGCATGACGCCTGGGTTGAGCGATTGAAAGATCCTGAAATCAGGGCGCGCGTCGCGGAAGAAATGCGTTCTCCGTCCGTCGATTTTGAAAACCGGATTGAGCATGCGGGCGGTCCCGAAGGCGTTCTCCTCGTCGGCTTCAAGAATCCGGCGCTTCGGAAATATCAGGGCAAGACGCTCGGCGAGGTTTCGCGCGAGCGCGGGACGCCGCCGGAAGAAACGGCGATTGATCTGGTCATTGAAGACGACAGCCGCGTTCAGGTCGTTTATTTCGTCATGTCGGAAGACAACATCTCGAAGAAAATCAAACTTCCGTTCATGAGCTTTGGTTCAGACGGCGGGTCGATGGCGCCCGAAGGCGTCTTCCTGACGCAGAGCACGCATCCGCGCGCTTATGGAAATTTCGCGCGCATCTTTGCGAAATATGTGCGTGACGAAAATGCGTTGCCGATCGAAGAGGCCGTGCGCAAGCTCACCTCGCTGCCGGCGGGCAATCTGAAGCTGAAAGACCGCGGCAAACTCGCCGAGGGCTATTACGCCGATGTCGTCGTCTTCGATCCTGCAACCATTCAGGACCACGCGACATTCAAGGAACCGCATCAGCTTTCAACCGGCGTCAGCGAGGTTTTCGTGAACGGCGTCCTGACGATCGGGGAGGGAAAGCACACCGGCGCGAAAGGCGGACGCGTCGTGCGCGGTCCCGGCTGGGACGGCTGGAAAGAGGCGAAATAATCTGTGACGCCGATCGAAAAGATCGACCATGCCGCGGACCTATCGAAGCACAGGTTTCGCTTTTACGACTTCATGATGGCGGCGACCTGCGTCGTCATCGTCTGTTCCAATATCATCGGCGCGGGAAAGGTGGCGATGTTGGGCGGCGTATCGTTCGGCGCCGGCATTCTCTTCTTTCCGCTTTCCTATGTCGCCGGCGACGTGCTGACGGAAGTCTACGGCTATGCGCGGGCGCGGCGCGTCATCTGGGCGGGCTTCGCCGCGGCTGCGTTCGCCGCCGGCATGGCGGCTTTCATCACCTGGATTCCGCCGGCGCCGGAATGGAATGTCGATGTCGGCGGCCTGACGAAGCAGGACGCGTTCGCGCTCAATTTCGGCCAGGCGCCGCGCATCGTTGCGGCGTCCTGCTTTGCGATTTGGGCGGGGGAGCTCACCAATTCTTTCGTCATGGCGAAAATGAAAGTCGCATCGGGCGGAAAGCATCTCTGGCGGCGCACCATCGGATCGACCGCGGCCGGGCAGGGCGTCGACACCCTGCTTTTTTATCCGCTCGCCTTCGCCGGCGCGTGGTCCGCCGAATTGCTGTTGACAGTCATGGTGACGAATTATTTTCTCAAAGTCGCGTGGGAAGCCGCACTGACGCCGGTCACCTATCGCGTTGTCGGTTTCTTGAAGCGCGCCGAAGGCGTCGATGTCTACGACAAGGAAACCGACTTCACGCCATTCTCGGTCAAATCGTGAGAGAAATATGAGACGTTTGCTGATCGCCGCCGCGCTTGCTTCCGTCGCCGCCTGCGGAGGAGAGAAAGAAGCGGCGCCGTCAATCGACCCGTCGGCGGAACTGAACGCGATCGCCGATGAGTATCTCGCCGCAATGCTCGATTACTCGCCTTTTTCCATCGTTTTCGCCGGGCTGACCGATGCGGTGAAGGAAGATCACGCGGCGATGGAAGACAATTCGCCGGCGGGGCTCGCGCGTCTTCAACACACGGAAGACAAGCTCTCCGCGCGCCTTGAACGGATTGACGCCGCCGCGCTTGGCGAGCGCGCCGACTGGGTCCTTTATGAAACGCTCAAGGAACAGTTCGGCGCCAGCCGCCAGATGCGCGTCTGCCGGCTCAATCTTTGGAACGTCAACCACATGTCCGGCTGGCAGAATTCGTTTCCGCTCGTCGCGGAGACGCAGCCCGTATCGACGCCGGTCGAACAGGCGATGGCGCTTGCGCGCTGGCGCCGGCTGCCGGCCTATCTGGAACAAGAGCGGGAAAATCTCGATGCTGGGCTCGCCGCCGGCTATTCGGCGCCGAAGCGCGTCGTTGCGCGCGTCATCGCCCAGCTTGACGCGGTCCTCGATGCGCCGCCGGAAAACCTTCCCTTTCTGTCATTTGCAAAAAAGGCGGACGGTAATGCGGAATTCGCCGCGGCGATGAAAACGCTGGAGTTTGAAGAAATCGCGCCGGCGCTCGATGAATTCCGAAATTATCTGCGCGACGCCTATCTCCCGAAAGCGCGCGATGCCCTGTCGATCAGATCCGTGCCGAACGGCGAGCAATGTTACGAGGCGTTGCTGCGCGCCTATCACACGGCGGAGATCGGCGGCGCCGCGACATTCGAACACGGACGCAAGGCCGTTGAAGCGAACTGGGCGGCTGTCGTCCAGCGCGGCGAGGCGATGTTCAACGAAACGGATTTCGCCGCAACTCTTCAGCGCACGAAAGATGATCCCGCGAACCGCTTCAGAAGCGAGCAGGAGCTAATCGATTTCACGCGCGCGCTGGAGCCGGTCGCCCGCGAAAAGATCGCGCCGTTTTTCTCAAAGCTTCCCGACCAGCCGATGATCGTCGAGCCGTTTCCCGACTATCTGAAAGGAACGGGTCAGTCGTCGCGCTATGAGCCCAAGCCCGCCGCAGACGGTCCCGCAACCTATCGAATCGACACGGATGACTGGGCGACGCAAACCAAAGGCGAGGCGGAGATTGTTCTCGTGCATGAAGGTTGGCCCGGTCATCATTTGCAGATCGCGACCGCCTATGCGGTCGAAGGGCTGCATCCCGTAACGCGGCTTTTCGGATCGACCGCCTATATCGAAGGCTGGGCGCGCTACGCCGAAGCGCTGGCGGAGGAAGCCGGGCTCTATCAGAACGGTTACGGCGCGATTTCGCGACGGGCGTGGCCGGCGCGCGGCATGGTCGTTGATCCCGGCATTCATCTCTATGGCTGGACGAATGAACGGGCCGCCGCCTTCCTCGTCGAATCCGGCCGGTTTGATGAAAAGACCGCCGAGGCGATGCTCGATCGCATCGCCGTCATTCCGGGCCAGCTGACAGCCTATGACACAGGCGGGCTTGAGATCGCGTCGCTACGCGCCGAAGCCGTTCAGCGCCTTGGCGCGCGATTTGACATCCAGTCGTTTCACGACCGCGTGCTAGAAAACGGCGCCGTGCCGCTTGCGGCGCTGCGCGAGCATGTCGAGGCGTGGATCGCTGAAGAGGAAGCGAAAGCGAATTAGGACTTTCAGGGCGAATCCTTGAACGCGCCGTCGACGGGCGCTGAAAGCTTCGCGTCGGCGGCGAGAGTTTCCTTGATGACCAGAGCGACCGAAGGGCGCGCCTTCACGCGCTGGTACCATCGCCATAAATTCGCAAAGGGTTTCATCGAAGGCCCGCCTAGGCGTTGCGCGTAAAATAGTTGAAGATAAACGGCGATATCAGCGGCCCCGAAATCGCTGAAAAAATAATTGCGCCCGGCGAGGTCCGCGTCGATTTTGCGATAGCAATTTTCAAGCACGGCCTCGGCCGCTTTCGCCGTCTCTTCGCGCGCAGCCCAATCAGCGCGCGATTTCGCACCGGGCTCATTGCGATGCATCAGTTCTTTCAGCGGCGCCAAAATCACTTCATCCGCATATAGTTCGAGCAGCCTGCACCGCGCGCGCTCGCGCGGCGATGTTGGATAAAGCGGCGGCGAAGGTTTCAGATCCTCAAGATATTCAATGATGACGGTCGAGTCGTAGAGGACGAAGTCGCCGTCGATCAGAACCGGCACCTGCCGCTTCGGATTATGCGCCAGGACGTCGGGATGGCGCGGGGAATAGCCGGCCGTCTGCGAGAATGCGGCTAGTTCGCGTTGACAATCGATCGCCTTTTCCGCAAGCGCGATTTCGACTTTCTTTGCGA
Organism: Parvularculaceae bacterium; assembly: GCA_020446725.1. Classification (GTDB taxonomy): domain Bacteria; phylum Pseudomonadota; class Alphaproteobacteria; order Caulobacterales; family Parvularculaceae; genus Amphiplicatus. The sequence continues at coordinate 10,456 of JAGRED010000352.1, forward strand.
ACAGGCTGAGCGCGGCGGAAATCAGTTTCATGGTCAATTCGTCGGCTGGAGAATTTCCTCCACCCGTCGTTGCGCAATGGGATGATAGAGCGGCTTTGCTTTCGCATAGGCCCGCTCGGCGAGATCGCGTTCGTCATGTGCGACGAGGTCTTCATAAAGCGGATAGATGAATTTGCCGCGGCCGACCCTCTTCAAGAACTGTTCGATCGCCGGCAGCGCGGGCGCATAACCTTCCGCGATTGCGCGGCGATACCAGGCGAAGGCGATTTCCGCATTGGCGCTGTGGGATAAATCGAAAAAGCTGTCGAGGTCCCTCAAGCGCCCGCTGCCCGCATTCGCCGGCAGCGTGTTGATGAAATGCAGCCATTGCTGCGTCGTCCAGCCGTCGGCGGTGATGGCTTTCGCCGCCATCTCGCCGTTCATCCACGCCGACTGCTCCCTCTCCACCGCCTCAAATGCGGAGGGTTGCGGCGCGGCGATGGTTGAGGGAAGCCCCTCGCCATAAAGCCATTCGTCGATCTCCGACGCGCTCGCGGCGCCGGGGTTTTGGGCGACGAGCGTCTTCATCAGATGGTCGCGAAAATCGGCGGTCGTGGAAGCTTTGAAGGCGCGGCTGTCGAACCAGGATTTCAGGAACGCGTCGAACGCCGTGCGGCCATAACGCGTTTCAAGGAAATGCAGGAAGAATTGACCCTTCACATAGGCGACGTCGGAAAAAGCGTCATCGGGATGCGCAATGTCTGACGGAAGTTGCAGGCGGGAGAGGCTGGTGTCTTCAAGGCCGGCGAGTTCCCGCTGGAGGTCGCCGAAGGCGATCGCCTGTTCCATCTGCGCGCGCTCTTCGCCGAACACCGCCTCCATCAGGCGGTTTTCGACATAGGAGGTGACGCCCTCATTCAGCCAGGCATCCGACCAGGTGGCATTGGTCACGAGATTGCCGGACCAGGAATGCGCCAGCTCATGCGCAACGGTTCCAACAAGGCTTTTATCGCCGGCGAGCAATGTCGGCGTCATGAAGGAAAGTCGCGGATTTTCCATCCCGCCGAAAGGGAAGGACGGCGGCAGTACGAGAAGATCGTAGCGCCCCCAGCGATAAGGGCCGTATAGCGCCGATGCGGCCTGTTCCATTTGCGGCGTGTCTTCAAACTCTTTTGCGGCCGCCTCGACAATCGAGGGCTCGGCGTAAACGCCGATCGTCTCGCTGACGGCGCGGAAGTCGAGGTCACCGACGGCGATCGCCAGAAGATAGGCCGGCACAGGCTGCGGCATCGAAAATTCATAATCGCCATCGCGCGGCCCCTCGTCCTGCGCGGCGCTCATGACTGCCAGGAGATTGCGCGGCGTGCGGACTTTCGCCGTGTAAGTCATGCGGACCGCGGGCGTGTCTTGCACCGGCGCCATGGAGCGCGCGTTGATCGCCTGGTTTTGCGAATACATGAACGGGTGCGCGCCGCCGGCCGTCTGTTTTGCATTGAGCCATTGCAGCCCTTCCGCAGCAGGGCTCGTCCGGTATGAAATTCGGACTTCGTTCGCCGGCGCAGGGATTTCGATCTCAAGCGGCGATCCGAGATTGGGATCGTCGGGGCCGATCGAGAATTTCACCGGCGTCCAGGCGGCGCCTGATTTCGCCTCGACCTTGCGAATTTCGAGATCGTTCGTATCGAGCACGAGCCGGCTCGCATCCGGTTTGACCCGTTCAAAGGTCAAGGTCGCCGTGCCGTCGATCGTTTTTTCAGCGAAGAGGACATTGATGTCGAGCGCGAGGTTGGTGACGCGCGCCTCATCGTAATTGGCGTAGGTGAACGGGTCTTTTTCCACCGGGCCGACCGGCGCGGGCGTTTTGCCGGTTATCGGGGGCGCCGCCTCCGCTGTCATAGTTTCCTGCGTGTCGGCTTCCTTGGGGGCGCAGGCGGTTGCGGCGAGCAAGGCGAGACAAGAAACGAAACGGGTGTTCTTAAAAGGCGTTACAGACATGAGCGCTCCGGTAGGGTTTGCGCCAATCTATCGGCAATCGCCTGAAGGGCCAGCGCCAATGGTGCGGTGAAAACGCCTATTTGGAGAACCGCGCGCCGGTTCTACTCTCGCTTCGGTGGAATTCACGCCATGCGGGCGCTAGCCGAAAAATATTTTGTCGCCGCTGGAGGCGGGCCGATTGCGCCTGCTCCTGAAAGCGCGTAAGTGAAAATTTGGCAATCTTGCCATGTTGTGTTGGGGGCTTACGTGTTCTCTCTGAAATCCGTCGGAATCGCGCTGGCGGCTGCTTTTGCGGTCATTGCCCAGCCGGCCGCCGCGTCCACGCTGACGATCGGCGGCGGCGTCGCGACCATTTCCTGCTCGCCGAGCTGCGCCGGCATTTTCGGCGGTTCTGTCACGTCCGCGCCGTCTCTCGGCGTGACGGGCGGCACGCCGGGCGCGCTCAGCGGATCGGTCGCCGATCTTTACAGTTTTTCGCCGTCAAACCCGGCGAGCGAGGCGAAGGCGCTGAATGTCCTCGCCGGCACGAACTTCACGACTGGCGTCCAGACAGATACAGGCGGGGTGAGCTCGCTTAAATTCTCGACCGTCTCGTCATGGATTGCGCTTAAACTCGGCGCCGGGACATTCTTCATCAACAATACGGCGGGGCCGGTGACGCTTTTCATCACCTATATGAAGTCGGCCGGAAACGCCGGCCGGGGCGGCGGTCTTAGCCACATTACGGAATTCGGCGGTTCTGTGGTCCCGGTTCCGGGCGCCGTCTGGCTGATGGGCGCGGGCCTTGCGGGGCTCGGCTTTGCCCGCCGTCGCAAGAAAACGGCTTGAAGAGACTGCGGTTTCGCATTGCGATTTGAGGCCCGCTCCGGCGGGCCTTTTCATTGGACGCGCACAACCGTTGGCGCGACCGTCCGACGGTGCCGCCCATGAATACCGCCGTCGTTCTTCTCGCACTGTTGGTCTTTGGCTGTGGCTCTGCCGGAGGAGCGGAGTGCGCGCCGCTCGTTCGAGAGGGGTCTCGCTGCGTCTGTCCGGCGGGCACGACTCCCGTCGACGATTGGACCTGCGAGCTCCCTGACGGCGGCAGCCTCGTTCGCGATGGCCGTCCCGATTCCGGGCTCGACAGCTCCGTGACCCCGCAGGACGGTGGGCCCGCGTTGGATGGAGGCGACGATGCCGGTGCTCCGGACGGTGGCAGCGATGCCGCGATCGACGCACCAGTTTCGCCCCCGGACCTTCTGATTGCGTGCATGACGCCACCGAGCGTGGTCGGCATGGGCGACGATGTGGCGGTGGAGTACGAGGTGCTCAATCTCGGCTCAGAGAGCGCACGGGATTTCGTGGTTCGTCTCGTCGCGCCCGCGGGATCGCGACTCGGCATGGGGGGCGCTCCCGCGACTCTCGCGGAGGAGCGTGTACTTCTGTTGAGCGGTGGCGGAAGCCGAATGGGAACCCTGCGGTTCGTGGTGCCGGCGCGTATCGCCAATGGGGATAGCCCCATGGATTGCCTGGTCGATGCCGATGATGCGGTTCCGGAGTCGGACGAGACCAACAACGCGGACCGCAAGCTTCTCACCGCGACGGGCCGCGCTGCTCTGTCAGTGGAAGGGACCATTCCAGCATCGCTGACCGAAGGTCTCCGCCTCGATTTCACGATCACCAACTCCGGTCCGGTGACGTCGCCCGAGGTTCAGTGGCAGTTCAACGGAGAAATCGGAGGCTCCGCGTTCACCATGGACGGCTGCGAAACCAACGTGGACTGCCCGATTCTCGGGCCGGGCCAAACCGCCCGTGTTCGGCCCTACGCCGCGATCCCGACCGGAGGCGGCACCGGTACAGCGACCTTCGCCGCGGGGTCCGCCATCGTCAGTCGTTCTGGCGTGACCTACGTCCCCTGATCAGAACCGCTCGAACCCGTACCCGACGTGCAAACCCACGGTCAGGTACACCGGGTCGATCCCGTTCGTCGCCAACGAGAACGGCAGCACGTAGGCCCGCACGTCGAGGCCCACGAGCCAGTCGCGCGTGACGAGCCAGTCGAGCCCGACCACCGCGTGAACGGCGAGGTCCACGCCGAAGGCGCCGTCGCGAAGGGTGCCGATTCCGTCC
>JAGRED010000353.1 GCA_020446725.1 Parvularculaceae bacterium
CCAGCATCAATATGAAGACGCCTATTGGGCGAGGAAGCCGGAATGGACCTATGCCGAAGCGGCCATATTCGGTTCGTCGCACTATCACCTGCCGAAAATCTTCAGATGGTTCACCGGCAATATCGGCCTTCACCATATTCATCATCTGGCGAGCGGCATTCCGAATTACCGGCTTCCGGAATGCTACCGCTCAAGCAAGGACCTCTTGGCGCTGCCCAGGATGACGTTCCTGGAAAGCCTCAACTGCGCGCGGCTTGCCCTCTGGGATGAAGCACAGCGCAAAATGATCTCCTTCAAGGCCTTGAAGGCTGCGGCCTGACGACCAATTTCATTAATTGAACTCTCTTTTCGGATGGACGGGACCGCCGGGTTCGGATAATGACAGGCGGTCTGTCTTTTTGACAGGGGTATTGTCATGTATGATCCGGATCCGAGCCCGGAAAGAGACGTTCTCGCGACGATTAACGAGATTCCCAGAGCTTTTTTCCGCCTGAGCGCTATCGCTGAATCACTGTTCGCCGACCTTGGGGTCGGGCCGGCCGAACGCGGCATCCTTCGCGACCTCTTCATCGAGGGGGAGGCGACCGCCCCCGACATGGCGCGTAGAAAACCAGTCACCCGACAGTCGATCCAGCCGGTGCTCGATGGGCTCGTCGCGAAGGGGTTTGTCCGGACGGTCGACAATCCGCGCCACAAGCGGTCGAAGCTGTATTCACTGACCCAGGCCGGCGTTACCCGCTGCGTCGAACTGCAAACGCGCGAGCTCGCTGTCATTCGCGAGATGATCGGCGATATTGGCGAGAAGGATTTCGCCGCCGCGGCCGCTGCGCTCCGCGCGATGAACTCCCGGTTGGACGAGAAAATCAGCCAGGCGCGCTGAGAACCTCGCCGCAATTTCGCCGCGATAAAACCCCGAAAAGACCTTGCGCTCCGCGACGGGGCGCCTGCATCCCGCGCGTTCTGTCTCTGTCGGGCTCAGGGGCTGAAACGACAGGAAACGCATCCATGAAAAAACCCATCGCTACTATCGTCGGCGCTGGACTCGTTCTCGGCGCGGCGCCGGCCTTCGCCGGCGAATGGCGCCTCGACGCCAGCCGATGCCCGGATATTCGCGAAGACTGGCGCGATGCGCGTGAGAACCGTCGTGACGAGCGCTACGATTACGGGCGTCGCGATCGCATTGAGGATCGTTACGATCGTCGGGAAGACCGTCGTGACCGCGCGATCACCATCTGTCCGCGCAGCGCGTTTTACTATGTCGACGGCCGCAAGGATCATCGCGGTCGCTCGGGCTGGAACGACAATGACTGGAGCAACGGTTACGCGCGGGACGGCTATTACGGCCGGGACAACGCAAAATATCGCGGCCGCTCAAAAGCGCCGTCCCTCAAGCTGAAATACGATCGCCGCCTGCGCCTGCAATATACGACTGCGACAGGCCGGAAGATCTACGTTCGCGGCTGATCGTCATCCGAAACGTGAAGCGCTTGCAATGGCGCGCGGGCGATGTAGGGAATGAGGTCCTTATTTTGATGAGGCGTCTTGACCCGCATCGCCCGAAAGTTTGAAGCCGTGAGGAATGAAGGCCGCGCCGCCTTCATTCCTTTCGTTATGGGTGGCGATCCGGACTATGAAAGATCGCTCGCTCTGATCACCCGCCTGCCGGAAGCAGGCGCCGACCTCATCGAGATCGGCGTTGCGTTCACCGACCCAATGGCGGACGGCCCGTCGATCCAGGCTGCCGGCTTGCGCGCGCTCGGTGCCGGCCAGACGCTCAAAAAGACGCTTGAACTTGTCTCTGCGTTTCGTCGTGACAATGCTGATACGCCGATCATCCTGATGGGCTATTACAACCCTTTTTACGCCTATGGCGTTGCGCAGTTCCTCAAGGACGCCAAAGCCGCCGGCGTTGACGGCCTGATTGTCGTCGACCTGCCTCCGGAAGAGGATGAAGAGCTCTGTCTTCCGGCGCGCGCCGCCGGCGTGGACTTCATCCGCCTCGCGACCCCGACGACCGACGACAAGCGGCTTCCGGCGATTTTGAACAACACATCGGGATTTATCTATTACGTCTCCGTCGCCGGGATTACCGGCACCGGGACCGGGACCGAAGCCGCCATCAGCACGGCCGTATCAAGGCTAAAATCGGCATCAGGCTTGCCCGTGGCGGTTGGTTTCGGGATCAAAACGCCGGAAATTGCGGCGAGTAGGGCGAAAATCGCCGATGCGATCGTCGTTGGAACGGCGCTTGTTGATCGTCTCGCCGCAAACCTTGATCGCGCCGACCTTGAGGAAACGCCCGGCAAGGCCGATATTCCTGTAGAAGCTGTGCTGGACTTGGCGCGCGCCTTTGGCGATGCGGTCCGGCGAACCCGCCGCCCGGCATTCGGCGGTGAGGCTGAAGGGTGACAATGAGCTGGCTTTCGAATTTCACGCCGCCCGGGATCAAGAACCTGTTCAGGAAACAGGATGACGGGGCCGACCCGCTCTGGGTTAAATGCGGCGGTTGCGGCGAAATGCTTTTCGGGAAGGATCTCGAAGAAGCGCTCAATGTCTGCAAAAGCTGCGGCCACCATATGCGCATGCCGGCCGAGCAGCGCCTCAAGACGATTTTTGACGATGGACAATTCCGGTCCGTCGAGACGCCGGAACCGCCGCTCGATCCGCTCAATTTCAAGGACGAGAAAAAATATGCGGAGCGGCTGAAAGATGCGCGCCGCAAGACCGGCCGTCAGGACGCGATGCTCGTCGCGGTCGGCGCGATTGAATCCGAACCGGCCGTCGTCGCGGTTCAGGATTTCGACTTCATGGGCGGCTCCATGGGGATGGCGCTCGGCGAGGCGCTGATCCGCGCTGCTGAAACAGCGGTTGAGGAGCGCGCTCCGCTCATCGTTTTCACCGCCTCGGGCGGCGCGCGCATGCAGGAGGGCATCCTGTCGTTGATGCAGATGCCGCGGACGACGATCGCCGTGCAGATGATGCAGGAAGCGCGCCTTCCCTACATCGTCGTTCTCACCCACCCGACAACGGGCGGCGTTACGGCTTCCTATGCGATGCTCGGTGATATTCATCTCGCAGAGCCCGGCGCGTTGATCGGTTTCGCCGGACCGCGCGTTATCGAGCAGACGATTCGCGAAAAACTGCCGGAAGGTTTTCAGCGCGCCGAGTTCCTGAAGGAAAAGGGAATGGTCGACATTGTTGCGCCGCGCGCCGAGCTTCGGCAGGCGCTGTCGTCGATCATTCGCGTCTTGATGAAAAAAGGCGCGCGCGGCGCCGTCTCGAATGGCTATTCGTCCGTTCTCGATCGGGCGGCGGAGTAGCGCTGTCAGGGAATTCATGTCGTGAACGCCGTTGAAGCGGCTCTTGAACGCGTGGCGCTACGCCGCCCGGCGTTGATTGATCTCGGTCTCGGGCGCGTATTCCGGACGCTTGAAAAGCTCGGATCGCCGCATCGGCGGCTCCCTCCGGTTTTTCATATCGCCGGCACGAATGGAAAAGG
>JAGRED010000354.1 GCA_020446725.1 Parvularculaceae bacterium
GATCGAGGCGGCGAGAATTTCCGTCCTGAAGCCGTAATTGTCGTAGATGACGCGAATATCGCGGATGAGCTGCATGCCGTCCTCGCCGATGTCGTCGAGACGGCCGATGAAGGGAGAAATGAAGGTCGCGCCGGCTTTCGCCGCGATGAGCGCCTGGTTCGCCGAGAAGCAGAGCGTCACATTCGTCTTCACGCCTTCATCGGTGAGCGCCTTGCAGGCGGCGATCCCCTTGAGCGTCAGCGGCAATTTCACGACGACGTTGGCGGCGATCTTGGCGAGCGACTTTCCTTCCGCGACCATCTGCTCGGTTTCAAGCGCGGTCACTTCGGCGCTCACGGGTCCTGGCGTCAGGGCGCAAACCTCCGCAATCATCTCCCTGAAATCGCGGCCGGACTTCGCGACGAGGCTCGGATTGGTGGTGACGCCGTCGACAAGCCCGGTCGGAATAAGCGCCTTGATTTCAGAGACTTCAGCGGTGTCGACGAAGAATTTCATGGCGGCTCCGGAATTGCTGGGTCTCTCTTGCCGCGCGCCGGGCGAAAAATCCACTATTCGGCGGGGTCGAGCCGGGACCGAAACAAGGTCTCAAACCGGGGTCCAATCCCGTACCCAAGCAGTGCGGGGCCTTTCGCCTTGATATGCGTCAATCCCGGCTGGCGCTGCGCGCCCTAGACTGGAAGAAAAACATGGGAGGAAACTGCTGATGGCGGACGCTCAAACCGGCGCGCGGGCGGCGCCTGCGCGCGGGCCGGCGCTTAACCGAATCGATCTTTCAGCACTCAAAGGCGCGATCGGCGACGGCGCCAAAGACTTCGGGAAGGCGGCGCCGGTCGATCTCCTGTTCGGCAGCCTTTTCGCCGCGGCCGGCTGGCTTCTGATCGCGCTCCTGGCCGTCTTTCGTCTTCCCTACCTCGCTTATCCGCTGGCGATGGGATTCGCCCTCGTCGCCCCCTTCGCGGCGATCGCCTTTTACGCGGGCAGCGATCTAATCGATCAGGGCGAAAGTCCGACCCTCGGCGCTGTCCTCCGCCGCATGACGAAAGGCGCGCGCGGCGACATCCGATGGATGTCGCTCGTCACCGGCTTCGCGCTCGTCATCTGGATGGATCTCGCCGCCTTCATCTTTTTCGCTTTTGTCGGGCTCAATGGCTTCTCAGTGGATTTCCTGAGCCGCCTTTTCACGACGCCCGCGGGGCTCTTGTTCCTTGTCGTCGGCAATGCCGCCGGCGCGATCATCGCGATCTGCGTTTTTTCGATCAGCGTCATCTCCTTCCCGCTGCTATTCGACCGCCAGACCGATTTCGTGACCGCGATGGCGACCAGCGTTCGCCTCGTGCGCGAGAATTTTCCGGCGATGCTCGCCTGGTGTGCGATCATCGGCGTCGCCGTCGGCCTCTCGGTCGCGACCGGCTTCATCGGCCTCCTCGTCACCCTCCCCGTCATCGGTCACGCCAGCTGGCGGCTCTATCAGCGCGCCGTCGCCGCCTGACCCGATCAGCCGGCCTCAACGGTTCTTGAGAGATTTTTAGCAGGTGCAGCATAGCGACCGCTTGCCTCGCACGATCCTTGCTGAAATATGCGGGGCGGGACGCCGGCATGTCTTTGGGTTGTCGGCCTTTTTTTGTTAGCCCCTCGCTCGCGGCGCGTTAGGATAAGAGGTCGCCGGCGGGGAAAGCGGGCCTATCTGATGACCAAACCGATTGAGGAAATTTCGATCGTCGTGCGCTTCGCCGGCGATTCAGGCGACGGCATTCAGCTTCTCGGCAGCCAGTTCGCCGATTCGACCGCCATGGCGGGGTCGGACTTCTCGACCTTTCCGGACTTTCCCGCTGAGATCCGGGCGCCGGTCGGCACGACCTTCGGCGTCTCGGCGTTCCAGATCAATCTCGGCGCGCGCCGCATCGCAACCGCCGGCGACGCGCCCGATGTGCTTATCGCCTTCAATCCGGCCGCGCTGAAGGTGAACCTGCCGCTAATGCCGAAAGGCGCGACGATCATCCTCAACACGGATGAATTCAACGAACGCAATTTTCTCAAGGCGAACATCAAGCAGGACCCGCGAACGACCGGCGAACTCGCCGATTTCCGCATCATTGAAATTCCGATCAAGACGCAGACGCTCGAAGCGACGAAGCCATCCGGTCTTTCAAAGCGCGACGCCGAACAGTGCAAGAACTTCTGGGGTCTCGGCGCAGTCCTCTGGATGTTCGGCCGCGACCGCGCGTCGATTGAAGCGTGGATCAATAAAAAATTCGCCGCAAAGCCGGACGTGCTCGCCGGCAATATGATGGCGCTCGCCGCCGGCCACGCCTACGCCGAAACGGCGGAACTTTCGGCCGAGATCCCGCAATATCGCATCGGCGCCGCGCCGATGAAGGAAGGCGAGTATCGCTCGATCACCGGCGCGGAAGCGCTGGCGCTCGGCCTCGCCGCCGCGGGCGAGCTTGCGGACAAGCCGATCCTCTTCGCCGGCTATCCGATCACGCCGGCGTCGGCGCTCCTCCATTACCTTTCCCGCCTCGGCGAACTTGGCGTTTCGACATTCCAGGCCGAAGATGAAATCGCCGCCTGCTGCGCGGCGATCGGCGCTTCCTATGGCGGGCAGATCGGCGTCACCTCGTCATCCGGCCCCGGCATCGCGCTGAAGACCGAAGCGATCGGCCTCGCCATCGCGACGGAACTGCCGCTCGTCATCGTCAATTCGCAGCGCGGCGGACCGTCGACGGGCCTTCCGACCAAGACCGAGCAATCGGACCTTTATCAGGCCGTCTACGGCCGCAACGCCGACGCGCCGCTTCCCGTCATCGCCGCGTCCGGTCCCGATGATTGTTTCGACGTCGCGATCGAAGCGACGCGCGTCGCGCTGCGTCACATGACGCCGGTCTTTCTGCTGACGGACGGCTATATCCAGAACGCGGCGGGTCCGTGGCTCATTCCCGACATGGACAAATACGAGAAGATCGAAACGAACGCGCCGCCCGCCGTTCCGCAGACTGACGATCCGGTCGACGTCAAGCGCGCGATCTGGTCCCGCAATCCCGAAACGCTCGGCCGTCCCTGGGTCTATCCCGGCATGGAAGGCCTCGCTTATCGCGTCGGCGGCATCGAGAAGGATATCGGGACGGGCGATATTTCCTACGATCCCGCGAACCACCAGAAGATGACCGATCTTCGCTTCGCGAAAGTCGCCTCGATCGCGAAATTCATCCCGAAACAGGACGTCGAACAGGGCGCCGACAACGGCCCGCTCGCCGTCGTCGGCTGGGGCTCGACGCATGGGCCGATCTGGCGCGCGGTTGAAGCCGCGCGCGCCGAAGGTCTCGACGTCGCGCAAATCCATATCCGCTGGCTGAACCCCTTCCCGGAAAATCTCGGCGAACTCCTGAAATCCTATGACCGCATTCTCGTCGCTGAAATGAATATGGGC
>JAGRED010000355.1 GCA_020446725.1 Parvularculaceae bacterium
CAGTCGCCGCGCGCGCCGCCGTCGCGCCCGGACGCGGCTTTGATGGAGCCTGCATCGAGCCCCGCGAGGTCAATGGCGAGATCATAGTCACGAAACAGGGTGTCGAGGCTGCATTCATTGCCGCGGCTGTGCCCGGCGCGCAGGAGCGCAAGGCAGACCTTGCGCCGCACCAGCAGCGCGCCGGCCTCGTCAATTGCGACACCGACGCCGCGCATGAGGCGCGTCACCTCAGCGCCCGAGACCGGGAGATGGATTTCCGCACTTTCGACCGCCTTCCGCAGGGCGGTGAGTGAAGATGGGTCGCGCCGCGCGTCCGGCTTCGCGGAGGTGCGTTTGTCCGGTTCCGGCGCCTCGCCGCCCGCTGCCTTTATCAGCAGAGCGACGATTTCATCGCACGCGTCTTCGCCGGGGCAGGGTACAGTCAGAAGATTGTGCGCCCGGATGCCGTTCCCCGAAACGCATGCGCCGCCGTCCCGGCAGAAGACGACGACTGTATAATTATCGGCGTCCTCTAGCCCAAAGAAATAGTCGTCGAAATCAATCGCGCCGCCATCGCGGTCGAAGAGCCGCGTTGAGATGGTGTCAGGGTTTGCTTCCGCGAGTGTTATCTTCTGATAGACCTGCTCAGGGAGGGAATCGTCTGCGCATACCTTGGCGTCGCCGAGGCGGCACGTCTCCAGGCCGACGACAAGCGCGCCGTCGCGGGCCCAGGCGTCCTCGAAACCCTCAAGATAGCGCACGGAATTTTCCGTCGCGTAGATGCGCCCGCCGCCTGCGGCGAGATCGGCGATGCGGCCTGCGATGCGGCCTAAATCGCCCTTGCGCGGCTTTGCCGACCCGGCCGCACTTGTCGCGAAGCGGATCAGGCCGCGCAGGTCTTTCAGGATCGCGCCGCAAGCGTCGGCGCTGTTGCAGGGGAGATAATAGGCGGTCGTCCAGTTGCCGACCTCGGCGCCGTCTTCCGCGAACCGAATGCACTTATCGATGGCCCCGCATTCGACGCGCAATCGCGGATCCTGATCGTCCGGCGCGAGCGGGTCCACATACAGGGCCGCAGATTCAAGACCGGCGAGGTCGAAGCTGTAGGCGTAGCGCGGCGCGGCGTCGGCCGGCGTGCAGGCGGGGCCGTCATCGCAGGCTTTGCCGCTCACGATGAGGAACCGATCTTCATAAAGCGCGGCGTCTTCGGCGTGGAAGACGCCATGGCGGTCGTTGAGGCCCGCGCCTTTCACATGGCCGCTGATGCGCCGGGCCGCTTTTTCCGCCTGCCGCGCATTGCCGATCGCAGTCGTCGGGTTCATCGCCTCGCGATGCGCGCGGAGCCATTCGGCGAAGGCGGGCGTTGCAGCGAAGCTCGCCATGCCGCCGAAATCGGCGGTTGCCTGTCGGCACGCCTCGTCGTCCTTGCACGGAAAGAAAACGTCGAGGCCGCCGGCGTCCGCGCCGACATTTTCAATGCAGCCGTCTTTCGTGCGGCACCCGCCATAAACGGATGCGCCCTGATACTTCGTCTCGTATTTGCCGTCATTGATGTTGTCGAAGTCGAAAAGCGCGGTCTGCGTTGCGTCGAGATCGGCGAGGGAGACGAGCGAAACCTTGCGCTCCCATTCTTCTTCGAAGGCGCAGCCCGCCGCCTCACTGGCGCCGCAGACGTCGAGCGCGATCTGCAGGTCGCCGTCCGGGTCGAGTTCGACCGACCGCCCGCGATAGGCGACACGCTCGGCCGAGGAGAGTCGGTTGCCGGCGACATAGCTCTCAAACCAGTTGACCGGATCGACGACATGTTCG
>JAGRED010000356.1 GCA_020446725.1 Parvularculaceae bacterium
CGTCGCGCATGATGCGCGCGAGATCGATGATCGGGCTCGTCAACGACCGCTGCATTCGAAGCGCCAGGAGCAGGCCGATAACCGCCGCAAAGGCGGAAGCGGACAGAGCGTCCCAGACGACGCGCCAGACCATCGCGCTCAGCGCAGACGTGTCGGCGGTGATCGTCAGGCGGCCAATCCTTTCGCCGCCATGAACGACAGGCGCCTCGACGGAGAGCGTTCTTGTCTTCAGAAGGTCAAAAGGGTTGAAAGATCTGTTTTCACTGGAGCCGCGACGACCGATCGCAACGGAATCGCCGAGCTCGACAAAAACCGATCCGTCGCGCCGATCGACCTGCACATAATTGAGCCCCGGCATCGAATTGATCGCGCGCAGCGCTTCTAGCGTTGCGCGTTCATCGTCCGCCGCGACGGAGGCCGAGATCGCGGCGGCGAAAACCGACGCGCTTGTTTCAAGTTCGCGGACGCGGTCTTCTCCGTATTCGGCAACATCGCGCAAGACATAGGCGCCGGTCGCGAGCGCGACCGCGCCGAAAACGGCGGTCACGATCAGCGACATCAGCTGACTGCGAATGGATGTTTTGCGGCCGTTCACGAGCGCTCCAGAGAATTAACCCTGTTTTGCCCGAAATTCATTGCAATTTGCTTGCGGCCGGCGCGCAGCGATTGATTAACGCATTATTCGGAAAATTTTAGTCAAATGAAACCAATGCCGCACAGGATGCTGTGCGCAGAAGGGTTTTGCGTACATGCCGTTCGCCGCACATGTGCTTGTTATCGACGACGACCCGATCATGCGGGAAGTCGCGGCCGCGCGCCTTGCGGAAGCCGGCTACAATGCGGTTGAGGCGTCGAACGGCGAAGAAGGTCTCAACCTGCTTCGTAACACGAAATTCAACCTGGTCATTTCCGACGTCGACATGCCCGGCATTGACGGGTTCGAGGTGACGCGCACCATCAGAAGCGATCCCCAGCTCAGCGAGACGCCTGTCATCGTCATGACCGGCAGCGGGCGATCGGACGCGGTCGAAGAAGCATTCGCCGCCGGCGCCACGTCATTTCTCGCAAAACCGATCAACTGGACGCTCTTCACGCAGGCCGTGAAATTCGTTCTGAGGGCGAGCGCCGATCAGCAGGAACTGCGGGTCGCCCGCGACGCCGCGGAAGCCGGTTCGCGCTTCAAAGACAGCCTTCTTTCCGTGATGAGCCATGAGCTTAGAACGCCGCTCAACGCGATTATCGGCTTTGGCCAGATACTGGCTGACCAGTTTGAACGCGAACGCGATCATCTGCATAGGGAATATGCCGATTACATCGTCGACGGCGGCAAACGGCTCTTGAATTCCGTCTCCGACATGCTGCTCGCCTCGGATGCGCGGTCAGGCCCGATCGCCCTTAACCGCGTCGACTGCACGATCGATGAAGTGATCGACCTTGCGCTCGCGCCGCTTGAAAAAACCATCGCATCCGCCCAGGCGACCATCAGGCGCGCCGTTCAGGACGGCTCGGCCGAGCTTTGCTGCGACCGCACGCTCGTCGCCCGGTGCCTCGGCAAGATCATCGAAAACGCGATCAAATTTTCGCCGCCCGGCGTCTCCGTCACGATTGGGGCGACCGTCATCAAATCCGGCGAAGTCGTTTTTCTCGTCAAGGATGACGGCCCCGGGATTGCGCCCGATCGACTGCGCTCGGTCACTCAACCCTTCAGTCAGTCCGACATGTCGCTTCGGCGCTCCAAAGAGGGTCTCGGCCTCGGCCTGCCGCTCGTGAACGCCATCATGCAGGCGCATGGGGGGCGCATGCGCCTTGTTTCCGACAACGGGACAAGCGCCTTTCTGGTGATGCCGGCCGACTGCCGCCGCGAGCGGGCGCAACCGAAGGCGGAAAGCGTCGCCTGACCCCCTGCAATCATTCGCCTTGACCCCGTTGCTGCGTTCTTTATGAGAAGCGCTCCCTCGGCCTTCGACAGGCGCCGGGCAGGGCGCGTAGCTCAGCGGTAGAGCACTACGTTCACACCGTAGGGGTCGCAAGTTCGAACCTTGCCGCGCCCACCATTTTCGCCAACCGGGCGATTTTCTCAGTGCGAACGCGGACGAATGGCGCACCGCGTTCGATTTCAGGCTTTCGCGAGCATCGGCGTGACGAGCGCGCTCGGAAGGCGGTGCGCGGCGGCGATGATCATCACTTCTTTCGGCGCGCGTTTCGCGGCGGCTCTCGCCGCGTCGATCTTGCCCGCGGCGAGAGCGCTCGCCCAGCCCTTCACCACGTCAAGCGAAACGCCGGCGGTCTGCGCAATGTCGTCAGCGCCGTCGCCCGCATCGAGCCGGCGCTTTGCGCGCAACTCACCGCGAAGCGCGTCGAGCGACCCGATGGAAACGACCAGCGTGCGGGCGACGTCCCCAAGGGGACCGTCGCTTTCAAGCGCCGGCCAGCAATCATCGAGCGTCTCGGCGAGCATGTCAGCCTGCGCTTCCACAACATCGTCCGGAACATCGAATTCAGCGGCGACATCGGCATGTTGACCGCCTTCGACGAGCGCGTTGCGAATGCTGACGATTTTCGAAATCTCCACGAGTTGGGCCGGATCCAGACCAAGTGATGACGCAACAGCCGGCACCGGCTCGCCCGCCGCCAGCCGACGCTCCGCCTCGACGCGTTTTGCGATATCATTGAACTCCGCCTCATCAAGACCCTTGATGAAACTCATGGCGAACGCCGCATCGAGACCGCGCAGGACGATGTTTCGCACCATGGAGAATCTCGCCTTTTGTTCGCCGAGATCCGCAATCGCCTCATTCAGATAGCGCAGATAACCTGAAATATCGGCGACGCCCGCATCGTCGAACAATTCCCTCTGAAGCGTCGTCCCCCGCGCGATCGTCGCGTCGTAACGCCGGAGTTCCTCCTCCGCCGTCTTGATCATCGCGTCGACCGATTTTTTTTCCCGCTTCAAATGCTCGTTTATCTCGCCGGCGGACGAAAGCTTCATGCCGATTTCGAGCACCATGATGGCGGCGGAGAGGCCCATCGCCCCCTTGCCGAACTTCATGAATTTCATCGACGTCGTCAGCTTGCCGGCGTTGGCGACTTTCGCGCCCCTGGCGAGTTTGAGCGTCGCGCTCGCTGAGCCGAGCTTCGAGGCGCCGGCGGCTTTGCCGCCGAGCGCGAGCCGCCCGAGCTTTGTCGTCAGCTTCAGCGTTCCCGGGCCGAGCCTTCCGGCGAGAAACGCCGCGCCGCCGACGCCGCCGGTCAAGCCTTCCAGAAGCTGGAGCTTTGAATACGCAAGCTCTTCCGCATGGTCATAGGCGATTTCTTTTTCGTCAGGCGGCGGCGGCGTAAAGAGCACCGCGGTCTTGCGGATGACAGTAACGATGAACTTCGTTTTCGCTTCCATCGTTTCAAGTTCGCGTTCGATATCGAGAAGAAGGTTCTCCTTCACATCGAACTCGTCTTTCATGGCGATCAGCTTGCCGCGGACGTGGTCAAGCTCGATCTTGAGATCATTCGTCGCCCATGAACGCGTCAGGAAAAATTTGTCAAAATCGATTTCCACGGATCGTGCGCTCCCTTTTCATCGCCTCAGCGCGAGACCGCGCATCGCCCAGCCGCCTTAACCGGCCATCGCCTCAAACAGGGCCTTCGCCTGCTCATCATTGATGATCTCGGCGGTTTCAGGCGACAGGTCGGCGAGGTCGTCGACGGTAAGCCCGGTGACGAAGGCGATGTCTTCGCGGCCGACGCCGTCGCCAAGCATTTTTCCGGCGAGCGACAGGCGCGCCGCCCGATCGGCTTCGTGCAGGCGGATCTCGCTCAGCCCTTCAATCGTCGGGCTGACGCCAGCCTGTTCGAGATCGGCGCGCAATCGCCCAATCGCAGCGTCAAGACGCGCCCTTTCCGCCGTCATCTCACTGATCGCCTGGTCGAGCTGGCGAAGAACCGGCTTCAGCGCCTTCTCCTGGCGATTGAGATAGTCATGCTCGTGACGATTATCCTTGTCATGCCAGGCGTGCTCGGTGAGATTGAAGGTCACAAAGCCGAGCACGTAACGAACGCCGTTCTCAACCGCTTCGGGCGCCGTATTCGCGGGGCCGCCCGGCATCTCCCAGGTTCGCTCCGAAACATGCAGCGGCGGCGGCGCTTTGAGCGCGTCCGCATTCTCGTCAAACGACTCCCTCAATGTTTCGTAATCGCGCCGCGTCGTTGAAAGACGGGCGCGTTCGGCGAAGAAATCCTCCTTGCGCCGCTCGAATTTCTCCCGGAGCGCGGCGACGTCGCTGCGCCGCTTCGGCAGCGAGGGATCTTTCTTGTCGCGATCAGGCCCTTCGGCCAGATCCTCGAAAAACGCCGGCATGTCCTCCGTGAAAAATTCGGGAATGTCGCGCGTGAAGACGGGAGCGACATCCTCCGTCGCAATGCGGGGGATGTCCTTCGTCACGATCCGCGGAATGTCTTTGGTGACAATCTGGGGAATATCCTTGGTGACAACCTTGGCGATCGCATCAGCCGCCGCCTTGCCGGGACCGGTCGTAAAGCCGGTCGTCAGCGATTTTCCGATATCGGTGAACCAGTTCATGACGCCTATGCGGCCAGAACGCCGTTGCACAGCGACGGATCGTCATTAATCGCAGCGCGGCGATTTTGAACCGTCGTCAGCGGCAAGGACATGATGCCCGCGACCTCCGCGTCGGAAAGCTGCTGCGCGGGGGTGACGTCCTTTTGCTGGCAAAGAAGGCGCATCAACGATGTGAGGCGCGCGGTGAGCGAGCCGAGCTTCTGGATGTTTCCGGCGAGCGCGGCGACCATCGCGTCATAACCGGCGGGGCCCGGCGGGAAGCCGAGTTCTTCCTGCAGCGCCGCGATTTCCGCCTCAAGCTCGTCCATGGCGTCCTTGAAAATATTGTGGTTAGCCGTCGTCGTTTCGAACCAGGCTTTGTAATCATTCGTCAGCGATTCAAGATAGGCGCGGCGACGTTTTTGCGTCTCCGTCATATCGATGAAGGAGATGATGCCGATGCCGAGCGAGGCGGCCGCGCCGACCGCGCCGAGCGCCCTGACGCCCCGCACGATTTTCGGCGACGACCGCGCCGAGTGCGCGAGCCGCGCGAGGCGCCCTGAATTGGCGGCGAGTTCGCCGACGACCTCAACCTTGCGCGTGACGGCCCAGATGCTGAGCAGCAAGGATGCGCCGCTTCCGACGATTGCGCCCAAATCGCGTGTGCGGGCCTGTTCATCCGTAAGGTTGAAAAGTTCCTTCTCGACGAAGAGATCCTGATCCGGCGCCGCGGCGGCCGCGGTGTTGAGCAGGGTCTGCAGGATCACGACGGATTCGGTCACCTGTTCAAACCGCCCTTTTGAAATTCGCAGCTGATCCTTCTGCCAATTGTGATGGACGGCGAGAAAAGGCGATTTCTCGTGATATTCCTTGATCTTCTCTTCGAGCTCCGCATCGCTCGCGCTCGCCGTATCATTGAGCGGCGTGACGGCGGGCAGCTCATGCTGGCTCGGATCGTAATCGGCAGGCACGTTTACGGCTTTCAGGTCGAGCATGTTCGATCCCTCCAACTGGATTGCAAGGTCAGGAAAACGGGACTTCGGTTTTGAACGACGCCGCGCGCAGCGGCGCGCGGCTAGGTCGTCCGGCGCAAGCGCCTTCTGAAAAAGATGAGGCCGGTTGCGAACAAGGCGAGCGACGCGGGGCCCGGAACTTCCGACGGGCTGCCGCCGGTCAGAGCGAAATTGTCGAGCGCAAAGGACACGTTCCTGCCGTCAAGCTCGGAGAAGAGCTGGATTTCGAGGAGCGTCGACAGGCCGATCAGCGAGGAGAGATCGGCGACAACGCCAGTCCCGAAAAATCCGCCGCTCGCTGCGGTGAGAGACGCCGTCAGGCCGTTTTCGCTGTAGGCGGTGAAACCGTTTTCCGTCATCGAGAAGATGCGCAGGAAATTGCCGACGCTGTTCCTGACGCCGACGGTAACCTTGTCGGGAAAGATGTCGGACCCGAAGCCAGGCGCGCCGCCAATCACTCCCGCATCGAAGCTGAACAGATGGGAATTCGCCGTGATGTTGAGCGACTGTGTGACGGAACCGAAAAGAATGCCGAAGCCGGTGTCAAGCTGCAGATAGTCGTCGGCGCCGTTCTGATTGACGTAGATATATTGCGACGGGTCGATGACATTGCTGAACCCGCAAACCGCATCGTTAACCGCCGTCGTTCCGATGCCGCATGCGGCGACGGCGTAACCCGACGTGTCGCCGGCGCTGAAATCGCCATTCGTGATTAGCGCCGCATTCGCAGAGGCGGCCAGCGCAAACGCCGCTGAAAGAAGACCTACGCAAACTCTCATCAATCAATCCCCCAAACCGCTCCTGAAGAACAGGCGTGAGCCGCGCATCGGTTCTCACGCACCGCCGCTCGACGATCATCAATACCGCAGGCCCGCTTCCGCCTCTATGGTGTGATCGCACCATTTTCCACAGGCGCAATCCACACTCGCGCGCGGCTATGGTAAGGAACGGCGAGCATCCGGAATTGGACGCGTCAGGAGAGGCGGATCAGGGGGGCGTTAACGATGATCTTCGCTTTCAAGCAGTCCATCGCGAAAGGCGCGCGCGACAAGCTCTGCAGCGCTGTGCACGCCGAGTTTGCGCATGATCTTGGTCCGATGGCGATCGACCGTATTGGCGCTGATTCCGAGACGGTCCCCGATGGTCGCGTTGCTCTCGCCGCGTGCAACGCCGAAGAGAATCTGGCGCTCGCGCCGGGTGAGATCCTCCTCAGCCGGCGATTCCTCCGCAAACTGAAGAATGAAATCCGGAATTCTGCGTTCTCCCTCGCAGACGGCCTTGAGGTCCTCCGCCCAGCCGGACGGGTCGCCGGACTTCATGAAGATCCCCTCGACCCCGCTGTCAAAAACGAGGGTGAGCAGCTTTTTCGCGGTCATCCCGGTCAGCACCGCGATCTTGGTCTTGGGGCTCCACCGCCGGATCTCCTCGATCGCCTCGACGCCCGTCGACTGCGGCATCGCGATATCGAGGATGATGAGGTCCGGCTGCTTCGATTTCACTTCGGCCACGGCGGAGATGCCGTCATCAGCCTCTGCAACGACCACGAAATGAGGCGACGCCTCGACGATCTGCCGGACGCTGTTTCGAACGAGCATATGATCATCGGCGATAATGACTGAAAACGGCAAGACGGCGCCTGAGCCTCACGAATACGGAATGTCGATGCGTTGGCTTCTCACTGCCATAATTCTCCTCGCCTTTCATCTCCCTATTTCGCCCGCTCTCGCCGCTGCAACGACACAAGCGAGCAGTCGCGCGGTTGAAGTGTCGGCCGGCGACGGCCCCGGCGCGATCGACGCCTATGTGTCTGCGCTTCTCGAAACCGGAGAGGAATATTCGCTGAGCGACGTTCGCGCCGCGCCGCTTTCCGCTCAATTCAAACCGATCGAAACGCATACGGCCGATTTCGGCTATTACACTCACGGCGTCTGGCTGAAAGTCGCGGTTCGCAACATCTCCCCCGAGACGGCGGAGCTTCTTCTCGTCCTGCATACCAATTTCATGCGCGACATGGACGTCTATTATGTCGTCGGCGATTCGGTCGCGCATGTTCTGCACCAGACTGTCGCGTCCGAATTCGGCGCCCGCACCGTCAAATATCATCAGCTTGCGGCATCCATCGATGCGCCGGCGTCTTCGGAAGGCGAAATATACGTCCGTTACATGTCGGAGGGTGAAACCGTCCTCCCCCTGTCGCTTGAATCGCCGCTCAGCTTCGCACGGTCGACCAATACGCGGGTGACAATCGACTTCGCCTTTTACGGCATCATGGCGATGTTCATTGCGGCGAGCCTGATTGGCAGGCTGTTCTGGCGAAACCCGACTTTCATCGCCTACGCCTTTTACGCCGCGTCCGTTCTTCTCTTCATTTTCCAGCGGGACGGTTACGCATTTCAGTATCTGTGGCCGCAGGCGCCGATCTGGAACAATTTCTCGTCGCTGCCGGTCGGGGCCTCGCTGCCGTTATTCGCAGCGCTCTTCACCCGCACCTATCTCAACACCAACAAGATGCACCCGGTCATCGACAAGATTCTGATCGGGATCGTCGTGATGCAGATTTGCGCCGTCGGCGCGGCATGGATTATCGGAGCCGCGGGCGCAAAAAAACTCGCCGTCCTGACGACGACCCTCAGCATCGTCGTCTTGTTCGC
>JAGRED010000357.1 GCA_020446725.1 Parvularculaceae bacterium
CACCGAGAGGCCGCCGCTTCCTTCGGTCGCGATCTCAAGTTTCGATCTGGCCTGAGGCTCGTAATGCGTCCAGATCAGGCGCGCCTTGTCCGCGAACTTGCCGCGCGGCCCGACGCCGAAGACATAAGGGACGCTTCGACGCAGCGACGATTCGAGAAAACGGGCGAGCGAGGCGGGTTTTATCTCGTCGAGAAATGCGCGCAACAAAAAGCCGCGCCGCGCGCGAAATCTCAATTCGGGCGGCGTATGGTCGACGATGATTCGATCAAGCTCGCGGCGACGCGCCGGCTTCATGCCGAGCGTCTTTGTCCCCTCGCCCCAATAGACGACGGACAGGGGCTCATCGATGAAGTCAAATCTGGCGCCGCTATCAAGAAGGCGAAGCCATAAATCCCAGTCCATCGTGTAATGCAGCGCCTGATCGAGACCGCCTGCGCGCTCATAGGCGTCGCGGCGGAAGAAACAGGACGGCTGCGAGATGACGCATCCGCTGCGCAGGTTCTCGCCCGGCGGCGCGACCGCCCAGTGATACCCTGTCATGCGTCCGGCGGCGTCGCAGATGGCGCTGTGCCCCGCGACGACGTCTATCGACGGATCGCTTTCAAATCGCGCAACGACTTTGCCGATCGCGCCCGGATAAAGAAAATCATCCGCATTGAGCCAGCCGAGAACATCGCCCGGCGTGTTCCGCCATCCTTCAATGATCGCATCGGACTGCCCGCCATCGGGTCCATGGCGCCGATAGGCGAAGAGCGTCTCAAACGCATTCGCAAGATCGACGACGCGCGGATCGCCGGACGCATCGAGAAGGCTTACGCGGATATTCTCGCGCTGTGACGCCAGGCTCCTGAAACAGGTCGGCAGCAAATCATGATAGGCCCCGACCGGAACGGATATCGAAATCAGCGTCACTTTATCTCGCCTGGCGCACACTCTTGTAAAATCAGGGCGCTTCTATCTCACTCACGCGCCGATGGCGAGGCTGCGGGCGTCTCGCCGACGGCCGCAATCCGGCCTTCGCGCCGAATAAGCTTCAAAGGCGACCAGACAAGCAATCCGGCGACATCGGCGACAGTCAGTTTGCGCGCGCGCTGGACAGCCTTTCGCGCCTCTCTCAATGAGAATGCGCCGACATAGCCGTCGATGAGCGCCTTGCAGTAGGCTGGAAGGCCGCCGCCGATCGCAAACTTCACGAACAGCGCCGCATCCGTGACGAGGCGAAAGGGCGCTCCGATCAACAACAGCGCTGACGGCATGTTCTTGTAAGCGAGCCAGATGCGATTGCGGTGACCGTGATACACGGTGAAATCGCTGTGGCGTCCCGTGACGCCCGATCCTTCGTGAAGGACGCGCGCCGCCTTCACCTGAACGGCGCGGCCGCCTGAAAGGCGCAGGCGAAAGCCGAGATCGACGTCTTCTCCATAACAGAAAAATCGTTCGTCAAATCCGCCGAGCGAATCAAAAACGGATTTCCTGTACATCGCCGCGGCGGCGCAGGGCGCGAAGCATTCGCCCTCAGCCGGCAGCGCCGATGCAGGCCAGCCGAAATAACCCCGATAGGGAATGCCGGCGATATGAAAGACGTCGCCGGCGCCATCGATTTTGTCCCGATCGGCTGCGTTGAGTTGCGTCGAACCGAAGGCGTCGGCCCAGGGATATCGTTCGGCGGCGGCGACCAATTGCTCAAGCCAGTCCGGCGCCGCATAGGCGTCCGGATTGAGAAAAACGAGCCAATCGCCGGATGCGCGCCGCGCGCCCCGATTATTCGCTGCGGCGAAACCGAGATTGGCGCCGACCTCATCAAGGATGACGGCCGGCCCCTTCGCACGCACCGGGTCCAGCGATCCGTCCGTCGACCCATTATCAAGAATGATCGTCTCAAAATCCCGGAAGGTCTGCCGATCCAGATGCTCTACGCAACGCCGCAAGCGATCGCCCGCATTGTAATTCACAATGATGACGGAAAGGCGGGGCAAGCGAATTCCTGACATTGCGGCCGGGCCGAGCCCTCACTATTCGGGCCGGGCTGTCAACTCTCCGTCTTTAGGCGCGCATGCCGCTGTTGCGCTCACCCGCCCGACTTCGGATAAGATCGGGGCCGTGCTTCCTGTTCAGGTGATCCGATGACCGACCCCCGACCGAACGCGTCCAGAACGACGCCCAACTCCGATGCCGCCCGCGACATGGCGTTTCATGTCCACGCCCAGACCAATCTCGACACGCATCTGAAGCAGGGCCCTTTCATCATCACGACAGGCGACGGCGTCGAAATCATCGACGATCAGGGCAAGCGCTATATCGACGCCATGGCGGGGCTCTGGTCCGCCTCGCTCGGCTTTTCGGAAAAGCGCCTCGCCGAGGCCGCCTACCGGCAGATGCTGGAGCTTCCCTATAGTTCGACATTCGCCGGCAGGTCCTGCCCGGCGGTCATTGACCTCGCCGAACGCCTCACTGCGATCGCGCCGGCCGGCGTCACGCGCGCGCTGTTCTGCAATTCGGGTTCGGAAGCGGTCGACACCGCGCTGAAGCTTGTCTGGTATTACCAGAACGCCAAAGGCCGTCCGGAAAAGAAGAAGGTCATCGCGCGCGAAAAAGCCTATCACGGCTCCACCATCGCGGCGGCGAGCCTTACCGGCCTTGAGCGCATGCAACGCGACTTCGATCTGCCGATCGATCGCATCGTGCGCGCGCCCTGCCCGCATTACTGGCGTTACGGCGAGAAGGGAGAAAGCGAAGACGCGTTCGCCGCGCGAATGGCGGCGGAGCTGGAAGAGATCATCCTGCGCGAAGGGGCGGACACGATCGGCGGCTTTTTCGCAGAACCGCTGCAAGGCGCAGGCGGCGTCATCCTGCCGCCGAAGGGTTATTTCGAACGCGTCCAGGCGATCCTCAAAAAGCACGACATTCTTTTCATCGCCGATGAAGTCATCTGCGGTTTCGGCCGCACCGGCGCGATGTGGGGATCGCAGACCTTCTCGATCAAACCCGACATGCTGACATGCGCAAAAGCGCTGTCGGCGTCATACATCCCGATCGCAGGCCTGCTCATCGCCGATCATGTTTTCGAGGCGATGGTCGACCAGAGCCGCAAGATCTCGCTCTTCGGGCATGGCTTCACTTATTCGGGCCATCCCGTCGCCGCGGCGGTCGCTGTCGAGACGCTCAAGATCTATGAAGAGCGCGACATCGTCGGCGCGGCGCAGGCCGTGTCGCCGATTCTTCAGGAAGGATTGAGATCATTCGCCGATCACGCCCTTGTCGGCGAAGTGCGAGGCTGCGGCGTGATCGCCGGCGTTGAACTTGTCGCTGACAAGGCGGCGAAACAGTCATTCGCGCCGGCGAAAGGCGCCGGCGCCGTCGTGCAGGACGAAGCGAAAGCGCGCGGTCTTCTCGTTCGCGCGCTTGGCGACACGATCGCGTTCTGCCCGCCGCTTGTCATCTCGGACAAGGAAATGCGCGCCGTCGTCGATCGGTTCGGCGAAGCGCTCGACGCCGCCGAAAAACGACTGTTGTGAAGCCGGCGGCCTGGTGATGGGCGACGATCCCGAAATGCGCGGCCCCGAAATGCGCGGAGACGACGCGCACGGAACGCTTTCGGTCGCTCTGTCTCACGGCTTCGGCATGCTGGCGGCCGAGCCGGCGATGGCCGCCGAACAGGCCGCAGAGATTCTCAAGATCTTTCCCGAAAACGCCCAGGCGCTGATGCTGCTCGGCGCCGCGCGGCGGCGGCTCGGCGATGTGCGCGGCGCGCTGACGGCGCTTGAAAGCGCGCTCAAGAAGTCGCCCTTCTCGGCGGAAATCATCCTGGAACGCGGGCTGGCGGAAGCCGCCGCCGGCGAGAGCCGCCGCGCCCATAATTCCGTCGCGCATGCGCTCGCGCTCGACCACCGCTTCGTCAACGCCTGGCGCATCCTCGCCGATGAATTGATGCGCGCGGGCGACGATGACGCGGCCGGGCGCGCCCACGCAAACCACGTCACGGCGACGACGAAGGATCCTGAACTGATCGAAGCGGGCAAAGCGCTCAATGACGGCAAGCTGGCGATCGCGGAAAGACGGCTCAAAGCCTATCTGTTGCGCGCGCCGACGGATGTCGCCGCCATCCGGATGCTGGCGGAGCTCGCCGCGCGCATCGGGCGTTATGTCGATTCTGAAAACCTTCTCGACCGCTGCGTCGAGCTCGCGCCTGATTTTCACGCAGCGAGGCATAATCTCGCGATCGTCGCGCTGCGCCAGGGGAAAGCGACAAAGGCGGTTGAGGAAGTCGAACGCCTTCTGAAAGTCAACGCGAAAAATCCCGGATACCGCGTCCTTCACTGCGCGGCGCTGTCGAGGCTCGGCGACTATGAAAAGGCCGTCCCGCACTATCGCTCCCTGCTGAGGGATCATCCGAACCACCCGAAATCCTGGATGAGTTTCGGGCACGCGCTCAAAACGATCGGCCGACAGGATGAGGCGATCAACGCTTACCGCCAGTCGATTGCGCTGCAACCCTCGCTCGGCGAGGCCTATTGGAGTCTCGCCAATCTGAAGACGGTGCGCTTTTCGCAAGGCGACATCGCGGCGATGCGCGCGGAGCTTGCGCGCGATGATCTGAACGATGAAGACCGCCTGCATCTGCATTTCGCGCTCGGAAAGGCGCTCGAAGACATCGGCGATTTCGAGGACGCATTCCGGCAGTATGAGGCCGCGAATGAACTCGGCGCCCGGCGGGCGCGTTATGACGACGCCGAACAGGGGGCGCGGCGCGAGCGGATTGAAAAGACGTTTACGGCGGCGTTCATGGCGTCAAAACGCGGCGCGGGATGCAAAGCGCCCGATCCGATCTTCATCCTCGGCATGCCGCGCGCCGGTTCAACGCTGATCGAGCAGATACTATCAAGCCATTCGATGATCGAGGGAACCGCGGAGCTGCCCGATATCATTGCGATGACGAAGCGCCTTGCGAATCCCGACGACGCTGAAACCGGTTATCCTTATTGCATGACCAGAATGAGCGACGCCGAACTGACCGCGCTCGGCGAGGAATATCTTGAACGCACGCGCGGCCAGCGCCGAACTGACAAGCCGCTATTCATCGACAAGATGCCGAACAATTTCGCGCATGTCGGTTTCATTCGCCTGATCCTCCCCAACGCCAAGATCATCGATGCGCGCCGCCATCCGATGGCGTGCTGCTTTTCCAATTTCAAACAGCATTTCGCGAGAGGCCAGAACTTCTCATACGGGCAACGCCGCATGGCCGACTACTATCGCGAGTATGCGCTGTTGATGAGGCATTTCGATTCGGTTGAGGCCGGCGCCGTTCACCGTGTCATCCACGAGAGGCTGGTTGAAAACCTTGAGGGCGAAGTGCGCGCGATGCTCGACTATATCGGCGTTCCCTTTGAGGAGGCGTGCCTGCGCTTTTATGAAACCGACCGGCCCGTCCGCACGGCGAGTTCGGAACAGGTGCGCCAACCGATATTCACCGAAGGCCTTGATCACTGGAAGAATTTCGAGCCGTGGCTCGGCCCGATGAAAGAAGCGCTCGGCGACGTCCTGACGGCCTATCCCGACGTTCCCTGACGCAGCCCGCAGGAGGTGCAGCTATTGCGCCACAGGGGGCCAGGAAATGTCTGATCGTGATCACAGTAATTGTCGCGCCCGCTGGATGGGATTAGCCTTTCTTCCGAGGGCGGACCGACAGCCGATTCGGGCGGCTTGAGGCCGGATTTGCCGAATTTAAGGGAGGCCATATGGCGAAGTTCCACGCAGCGACGGGCCGGGCGACGATCAAGGCCGCTTTGCTTGCATCATCCATGCTGACGATCGCGGGCCCTGCGCTCGCGCAAGTCGATGAAATCACGGTCACCGCCCAGAAAAAATCGGAAAGCCTTCAGGACGTTCCGATCAGCATCCAGGCGTTCAACACGCAAAAGCTCGAAGAGCTCGAAATTTCGGCGTTTGACGATTACGCGAAATTCCTGCCCAGCCTCTCCTTCCAGTCGACAGGCCCGAACTCGACCAACGTCTATTTCCGCGGCGTTGTTTCCGGCGGCGACGGCAACCACTCCGCCTCTCTCCCTTCAGTCGGCGTCTATCTGGACGAACAACCAGTGACGACCATTCTCGGCTTCCTGCCGGTGCATGTTTACGACATCGAGCGCGTTGAAGGCATCGCCGGCCCGCAAGGAACGCTCTACGGCGCCTCCGCACAGTCGGGCGTCGTGCGCATCATCACCAACAAGCCGAAACTCGGCGAGTTCGAGGCCGGCTACGATCTTGAAGTCAACGCCGTTCAACATGGCGATGTCGGCTATCAGTTCGAAGGCTATGTGAACCAGCCGGTTTCTGAAAACGCCGCCATCCGTCTCGTCGGCTGGTACAAGAAAGACGCCGGCTACATCGACAATGTGCTGACCGGCCGCATCTTTCCAGGCACGATCGCGCCGGCGTTCGGCGGCGTGAACCCGCTGAACGGCGGCGCGCTCAATCCGATCTTCAAGGACAACGCCAATCTCGTTGAAGATAATTTCAACGATGTCGAAACCTATGGCGCGCGCGCCGCGCTGAAGATCGATCTCAATGAAAACTGGACGATCACGCCGACGATCCTCGCGCAGAAACAGGAATCGAACGGCATCCATTTCTACGATCCGGATTCGGGCGATCTCAAAGTCAGCCGATTTGAACCTGAATTCAGCAATGACAAATTCATTCAGGGCGCGATGACGATTGAAGGCAAGATCGGCGATTTCGATCTCGTCGTCGCCAGCTCCTATCTGCGCCGGCAGATCGATTCCAATTACGACTATACCGATTACGCCTATTACTATGACGCGCTCTATCAGTATTACGACTCGCTCTACGG
>JAGRED010000358.1 GCA_020446725.1 Parvularculaceae bacterium
AATACGGCGTCCAGATGATCGGCGCGCGCGCCGACGTCATCGAGAAAGCCGAAGATCGCGAAAAATTCCGCGTCGCGATGGACAAGATCGGTCTTGAATCGCCGAAATCCTTCATCGCCTCGTCGCCGGCGATCCGCAAGGACGGCAGGGTCGTCGGCTATGACCGCGCGAGCGGCGCGTTGAATGCAATGTCCGCGCTTGAGGAAGTCGGCCTTCCCGCCATCATCCGCCCGGCCTTCACGCTTGGCGGCACCGGCGGCGGCATCGCCTATAACCGGGAGGAATTCGAACAGATCGTTCGCGCCGGCATCGAAGCCTCGCCGGTCGGTCAGGTGCTGATCGATGAAAGCCTTCTCGGCTGGAAAGAATATGAGATGGAAGTCGTCCGCGACAAGGCGGACAACTGCGTCATCATCTGTTCGATAGAAAACATCGACCCGATGGGCGTTCACACGGGCGATTCAATTACGGTCGCGCCGGCGCTGACGCTGACCGACAAGGAATTCCAGATCATGCGCAACGCCTCGATCGCGGTGATGCGCGAGATCGGCGTTGAAACCGGCGGCTCGAACGTCCAGTTCGCCATCAATCCCGATACGGGCCGGCTTGTCGTCATCGAGATGAACCCGCGCGTGTCGCGGTCGTCCGCCCTCGCCTCCAAGGCGACCGGTTTTCCGATCGCGCGGATCGCGGCGAAACTCGCCGTCGGATATACGCTTGACGAATTGACGAACGACATCACCGGCGCAACGCCCGCGTCCTTCGAGCCGACGATCGATTACGTCGTCACCAAAATTCCGCGTTTCGCCTTTGAGAAATTTCCGGGATCGGAACCCTTCCTGACGACCGCGATGAAGTCGGTCGGCGAAGCGATGGCGATCGGGCGTTCATTCCAGGAATCGCTGCAAAAGGCGTTGCGTTCGCTTGAAACCGGCCTTTGCGGCCTTGATCCGATCGACATTCCGGGCCTTGGCGGCGGCGATGACGCCAACGCGATCCGCGCGGCGCTCGCCGCAACGACGCCCGACCGGCTTCGCGTCGCAGCGCAGGCGCTTCGTTGCGGCATGCCGATCGAACTCGTGCGGTCGATCACGCAATACGATCCCTGGTTCCTTGAGCAGATCGACGGAATTGTCTCAGCCGAACGCGATGTCGAAACGAACGGCCTGCCGGCGGATGCGGAGCGATTGCGCTCGCTGAAGGCGATGGGATTTTGCGACAAGCGCCTTGCGCAACTCGCCGGCGGAACCGAACCGGAGGCGCGAGAACATCGCCTGAAACTCAACGTCCGCCCGGTTTTCAAGCGCGTCGACACCTGCCCCGCCGAATTCGCAGCGAAGACGCCCTACATGTATTCGACTTATGAAACGTCTTTCGGCGATGCGCCGGAATGCGAGGCGCGGCCGAGCGGCGCGCGGAAAGTCATCATCCTCGGCGGCGGCCCCAACCGCATCGGCCAGGGCATTGAATTCGATTATTGCTGCTGCCACGCCGCGTTCGCGCTTGAAGAGCTCGGCGTTGAATCGATCATGGTCAATTGCAATCCGGAAACCGTATCGACGGATTACGACACCTCAGACCGCCTTTATTTCGAACCGCTGACGGCTGAAGACGTTCTGGAAATCATCAGCAAAGAACAATCGAACGGAACGCTCGCCGGCGTCATCGTGCAATATGGCGGGCAGACGCCGCTGAAACTCGCCTCGACGCTCGACCGCGAGGGCATTCCGATTCTCGGAACGCCGTTCGACGCGATCGATCTCGCGGAAGATCGCGAACGGTTCCAGAAACTCGTCGTCAAGCTCGGCCTCAAACAGCCCGCGAACGCCACCGCCGCCTCGCGCGAAGATGCGATCGCGGTCGCAGCCGATGCGGGCTATCCGCTGGTCACGCGCCCTTCATACGTGCTCGGCGGCCGCGCGATGGAGATCGTGCGCGACGAAGCGGGGCTTCGACATTATCTCGCAACAGCCCAGATCGAAATCGGCGAAGACGAGCCGCTGCTGCTTGATCATTATCTCGACAACGCGACTGAGGTCGACGTCGATGCGATATGCGACGGGGAGGCCGTTTTCATCGCCGGCGTCATGGAGCATATTGAGGAAGCCGGCATTCACTCAGGCGACAGCGCTTGTTCCCTGCCGCCCTACACGCTGCCCGAGGCGACCGTCGCGGAACTTGAGGAACAGACGAAAAGACTGGC
Organism: Parvularculaceae bacterium; assembly: GCA_020446725.1. GTDB lineage: Bacteria > Pseudomonadota > Alphaproteobacteria > Caulobacterales > Parvularculaceae > Amphiplicatus. The sequence goes on from JAGRED010000358.1 coordinate 2,204, forward strand.
GCTCGCGCTTGGCGTCGTCGGTCTCGTCAATGTTCAATACGCCATCAAGGATGACGACATCTACATTCTTGAGGTCAATCCGCGCGCCTCGCGCACGGCGCCGTTCGTCGCCAAGACGATCGGCCTGCCGATCGCAGGCATCGGCGCGAAAGTGATGGCGGGCGCGAAAATTTCCGATCTTCACCTGCAACGACCGGTCATTAGCCATACGGCCGTCAAGGAAGTCGTCTTTCCCTTCGCGCGGTTTCCGGGTGTCGATACCGTTCTCGGTCCGGAAATGCGATCGACCGGCGAGGCGATGGGCATCGATTCCGATTTCGACCGCGCGCGTGCGAAGAGCCTGCTCGGCGTCGGCGCGCGCATTCCGATGGAAGGCTGCGTCTTCATTTCGCTGAAAGATTCGGACAAGCCGTTGATGGTCGGCTCCGCGCGGCGCCTCATCGACATGGGTTTCAAGATTATCGCGACAGGCGGCACCGCGGATTATTTCATGTCGCAAGGTCTCGACGTGAAGCGCGTCAACAAGGTTCTCGAAGGACGCCCGCATATCGTCGACGCGCTGAAAAACGGCGAAGTCCACCTCGTTTTCAATACGACCGAAGGCGCGCAGTCGATCAAGGACTCACGCTCGATCCGAACAACGGCGCTGGCGCAGAAAATTCCCTGCATCACGACGGCGACGGGCGCGCGCTCGACGGTTCGCGCGATCGAAGCGATGCGCGCCGGCGCGCTCGATGTCGCGCCGCTGCAGGACTACGCCTGACGCCCCTTCCGATCTGACCTGTCGATCGGATGTGTCCGAAGCCCGCCTTCTCCAGCGTGAGCGACGAGCTGACCTCTCCGTGAGGCGAATTGAGCCCGAAGGGGGCCGAGCGGGCTTTTTCCGGACGGGCGAGCCCGTTAGGGTCCCGCATCCAACGCAAAGACCCGCAAATCGCGGGCGCTAAGGGGTGACCAGTGAAAAAGAGAGAGCTGAAGCTCGGCGCGGCGATCGCCGCAGTCGCAATCGCCGTTTCCGTCGCAGGCTGCGCCAAAAAAGACGCGGCCGCCGACAAGCAGGAACAATCCGCGCAGGCGCAGCAGGCGGCCTATGGAACATGGGGCGTCGACACGACCCAGGGCGACCCTTCGGTTCGGCCGGGCGATGATTTCGCGCGCTACGCCAACGGCAAATGGCTCGACACCTTCGAAATTCCTTCAGATCTGCCGGGCTATGTCTCCTTCACCAAGCTGCGCCTCGACGCGGAAGCCGACGTGAAGGCGATCATCGAGGAACTGGCGTCGAACAAATCCGCAAGCGGATCGCTCGAACAGAAAGTCGGCGATTATTTCAAGACATGGATGGATGAAGGCGCAGCGAACGCCGCCGGCGCCGCGCCGCTGAAGGCACATCTCGATGCGATTTACGCAATCGCCGATCAAGACGCGATGACGCGCGCGCTCGCCAGCGTGCACATGAACGGCCCTGCGGGTTTCGGCGTCATTCCGGACCCGGCCGACACGACAAAATACATGGCGTTTGTCGGCCAGGCGGGCATCGGCCTTCCTGATCGCGACTATTACCTGAAAGCCGACGGCAAGTTCCCGGCCTATCGCGACGCCTACAAGGCGTATATCGCAAAGCTCTTCGATCTCGCCGGCATCGAAGGCGGCGCGTCGAAAGCCGATGCGATCCTCGCTTTTGAAACCAAGATCGCCGAGGCGCACTGGACGCAGGAAGACAGCCGCAACATCCAGAAGATCTACAACCCGATGAGCGCGGAAGAAATCGAAGCGCTGGCGCCGGAATTCAACTGGGCGGTAGCATTTGATGAGCTCGGCCTGTCCTCGGTTCCAACCTTCCTCGTCGCGCAGCCTTCCGCACTCGACACCGAAGCCGAGCTTTTCGCAGCGGCTGACATGGCTTTCCTCAAGGACTGGCTCGCCTTCCACTTCATCAGCAATCACGCCGAATATCTGTCGAGCGATTTCGATAACGCCAAATGGGAGTTTTACACCAAGACCCTGCGCGGCGTTGAGGAAAAACGCGAACGCTGGAAGCGCGGCGTCAACCAGATCGACGCCTCGCTGGGCGACGCGGTCGGCCAGATCTACGTGCAAAAGCATTTTCCGCCGGCAAGCAAGGCGGCCATGGACGGTCTCGTCAAAAATCTCACCGCCGCATTTGAGGAACGTCTGCGCCAGAATGACTGGATGGATGAGGAAACGCGCGAGCAGGCGCTCCTAAAACTCTCCACTTTCGAACCGAGGATCGGCTATCCGACGAAATACACCGATTACTCGTCGCTCGAAATTTCCAACGCCTCGCTGTTTGACAATGCGCTGGCCTTGGCTGACTTCGCCTGGCGCGACCAGATCGCCAATCTCGGCAAGCCGGTCGACCGCGAACGCTGGGGCTACCCGCCGCAAACGGTCAACGCATCCTACAATCCGTTGCTTAACCAGATCACCTTCCCGGCCGGCATTCTCCAGCCGCCCTTCTTCGATCCGGCGGCGGACGCCGCCGTCAATTACGGCGCAATCGGCGCCGTGATCGGCCACGAAATCGGTCACGGCTTTGACGATCAGGGCCGTGAGTTTGACGAAAAAGGCCGCATCCGCAACTGGTGGAGCGAAGCGTCGAACGAAGCGTTCACGGCGAAGACGACGAAGCTAGGCGCGCAATACGACGCGTATGAGCCGCTTCCCGGCGCGCATGTCAGCGGCGAACTCACCATGGGCGAGAATATCGGCGATCTCGGCGGGCTTCAGATGGCCTATGCCGCCTATCACCGCTATCTCGATCAGACGTCAGGCGGCGAAGCGCCCGTGATCGACGGCCTGACCGGCGATCAACGCTTCTTCCTCGCCTGGGCCCAGGTCTGGCAGGGAAAATACCGCGACGACGAGGTGCTCCAGCGCCTCGAAACCGATCCGCACAGCCCGCCCTATTTCCGGATCAACGGGCCGGTCCGCAATCTGGACGCCTGGTATGAGGCGTTCGGCGTGACGGCGGAGGACGACCTCTACCTGCCGCCGGAAGATCGCGTCAGGATCTGGTAGAATTGGGGATAGCGGCCGCTTGAAGGACGGAGCGGCCGCCCCTATCTTTGTCGGGATCAGGGTGTCGGCCGCCTGCGCCAGCAGGCGGCCGCACTTTTCTTTTTTTTCGGCCCCCGAGGTGGGCCAGCAGGACGATGACGATGGAAAAGGTCCCAATGACTGCCGAAGGCCACGCCAGGCTCGAAGCGGAACTCAAGCAGCTCAAAAATGTCGATCGCCCGGCCGTCATCCAGGCGATTTCGGAGGCGCGCGCCCACGGCGATCTCTCGGAAAACGCCGAATATCACGCCGCCAAGGAGCGCCAGGGCTGGATCGAAGGCCGGATTATCGAGCTTGAGGACAAATTCAGCCGCGCGGACGTTATCGACGTCGGCAAGCTCGCCGGCGATACGATCAAATTCGGCGCGACGGTGACCCTCATCGACGAGGAAACCGAGCAGAAAAAGACCTGGCAGATCGTCGGGGAATATGAAGCCGACGTGAAGCTGGGGAAAATCTCGATTTCCTCGCCCATCGCCCGCGCCCTCATCGGCAAGAAAAAGGGCGATTCCGTTGAAGTTGCGGCCCCCGGCGGGTCGCGCAGCTATGAGGTCGGCAAGGTTCAGTTCGTCTAGACCGGAAACCGGCCGATCCGCCTTGACATGGGCGGGGCCGCCGGTATTTTCCGCCGCTCATTTGAGGCCCGCCGGCTGGCGCGGCCCGTCAGGAGATTTAGGGCCATGGCCAAGCCGACCACAGTCAAGATTCGCCTCAACTCGACGGCGGACACCGGCTTTTTCTACGTGACGAAGAAGAACTCGCGCACGATGACCGAAAAGCTGGTGCTGAAGAAATACGACCCGATTGCGAAGAAGCATGTCGAGTTCAAGGAAGGCAAGATCAAGTAAGATCGCCCTTCCCGCCTGAATGACAAAGCCGCCCATCGGGCGGCTTTTTTTATCGGATTGGCGCCTAGGCCGCAGCGCTGCGGATGACCCTGTTGCGGCCGCCGTTTTTCGCAACGTAAAGCGCTTCATCCGCACGCTTGATCAGTTTTTGCGCGGTGTCGTCTTTCGGGCCGTCCTCGGTTGAGGAAAGGCCGATCGACACGGTCACGTCGATATTGTCGCGACCCGCGTTCAGCGTCACGCTTTGCGCGGCGATTTCGCGGCGAAGCCGTTCCGCGACGACGCCCGCGAATTCCTTGTCAGTGTCAGGCATTGCGACAAGAAACTCTTCACCGCCGTAACGGCAGGCGAGATCAACGCCTCGAATCGAATTGCGCACACGATCGGCGATATCCTGAATGACCTTGTCGCCGATATCGTGCCCATGCGTGTCATTGATGGCCTTGAAGTGATCGATATCAAGAATCATCAGCGAAAGCGGACGACCGGTCCAGAACGCGCGATCAAACATGCCGGACAGGTGGCTGGCGAGATACCGGCGGTTATAGAGGCCGGTCAGCTGATCGGTCACCGCCATTTCAAGACTGGCTTCAAAACTTGACCGCAGCTGATCGACATAGCGCTTGCGGCGAATTTGCGTCGCGACGCGCGCGGCGAGCTCATTGCGATCAACCGGGCGCGAAAGATAATCGTTGACGCCGATATCAAGCGCGCGAACGAGCTTGCGCGTATCGCCCTGCCGGACGACGGCGAGAATGGGCGTCAGCCGCGTTTCTTCAAAGGACCGGATCGTCGAGCACAGCCGCAGCGGGTCAGTCTTCTCAATCGACATATTGACGATGAAAAGATCGAAATCGCCGCCTTTCGCGCGCGTCAGCGCAACGTCGGTTTCAAGCTCAACCGACACGTCATGCTGTTCGCAAAGCAGCGCCCGAATTCGTTCCGCCTGATCTTCCTGATCGTCGATGAGGAATATTCGCGCTTTATCTGCGGCCGGCGGATCCATCAGCTCGGCGACGACGCCCATGGACTTTCCCGTCGCATAGCGCATGCGCAGCTCGTCCGTCATCATCTTGAGGCGCGTCAGGCTTCGCACGCGCGCAAACAGCGCCACGTCTTCGACCGGCTTGGTCAGAAAATCATCGGCGCCGGCCTTCAGTCCCGCGACGCGATCGGCCTGCTGGTCGAGGGCGGTCACCATGACAATCGGGATATGCGCCGTCTCAGGCGCCGCCTTGATGATGCGGCAGGCCTCAAAGCCGTCCATGCCCGGCATCATGACGTCGAGCAGGATGATGTCAGGCTGGTCCTTCCGGGCGCGCTCGATCGCTTCCTTGCCGGAGAACGCGCCAAGGACGTCGAAATACTCCGCGCGGAGTTTCGCCTCGAGCAATTTGACGTTCGGTTCGAGGTCATCGACGACCAATACGCGCGCCGTCATCGGGCCTCCGTTTTAATCCCGCGAAACAGTTCGGGATTAACGCTAGTCCAAATACCTTTTCACTTTCTCAAGAAAACCGGCGACCGAGATCGGCTTTGCGATGTAATCCCGGCACCCGCCCGCCCGGATCCGCTCCTCATCGCCTTTCATGGCGAAGGCCGTGACGGCGATAATCGGGATATCGGCCAGTTCTTCATCCTTAAGAATTTCTTGCGTGACCTGAAGGCCTGAAATTTCAGGCAGTTGAATATCCATCAATATAAGGTCGGGCGTATGCTCGCGCACGGCGGTAAGCGCTTCCGGGCCTGTGCGGGCCTGGACGACGCGATAGCCGTGCGCTTCCAGAAGATCCGTGAACAGCTTCATGTTCAACTCGTTGTCTTCAACAACGAGAACGGTCTTGGGCAGCGCCGACGGGTCGATCTTTTCCATTGCGGCCATGCCGGAACGAGGCGCCTCAAAGCAAATGGTAACCATCGACCTGACTATCGCTCGAAAGGTATTAATCGAATGTTTATCGTGACCGCCGGGCCGCCCCGGTATACGGGGCGGATTTCGTGAAAAGGGCCGTTTCTTGAGCGAAAATGCCGAGCCGCCGGCGCTTTGCCTCGACTGCGGAGCGCGGCCGAATCAGCGGCCGGGCAATGCATGCCCGGCCTGCGGGCGGCGGCGAATCATCCGTCACGCCGAACTCGATTCGCTCACCATCGCCCATATCGACTGCGACGCTTTCTACGCCTCGATTGAAAAGCGCGATGATCCGTCTCTCGCCGACCTGCCGGTCATCGTCGGCGGCGGCGTGCGCGGCGTCGTGACGACCGCCTGCTATATCGCGCGCACCTATGGCGTCAGGTCCGCAATGCCGATGTTCAAGGCGCTCAAAGCCTGCCCCGATGCGGCGGTGATCAAGCCGAACTTCGCAAAATATTCGAGCGTCGCGCGCGACGTCCGCCGCCTGATGGAAAAGCTGACGCCGATTGTGGAGCCGGTTTCAATCGATGAAGCGTTTCTCGACCTTGCCGGCACAAGCCGCGTTCACAGGAAGACGCCCGCCTCGGCGCTCGCCGGCCTGCAACGGGAAATTAAGGACGAGATCGGCATCACCGTTTCAATCGGCCTCAGCTGCAACAAGTTTCTGGCAAAGACCGCCTCCGATTTCGACAAGCCGAACGGATTTTCGATCATCGGCGCCGCGGAGGCGAAATCGGTTCTTGCGAAACTGCCCGTTTCCGCCATCTGGGGCGTCGGCGCCGTGCTCGCAAGGAACCTGAACGCCGACGGCTATATGACGATCGCCGACCTGCAGCGCGCAGAGCCATCCGCGCTTGCGCGCCGTTTCGGCGAAATCGGCCTTCGCCTTTCAGACCTTTCAAACGGCCGCGATCGCCGGCGCGTATCGACAAGCCGCGAGACGAAAAGCGTCTCATCGGAAACGACGTTCAATACTGATCTCTCCGATCCTGACGAGTTGCGTTCGATCCTCTGGCGTCTCGCCGAGCGCACCTCGGCGCGTATGAAAGAGAAAGGATTTGTCGGCCGCGTCGTCACGCTGAAGCTGAAGACCGCCGATTTCAAAACGATCACGCGCCGCCAGACCCTGCAAAAACCATCCAACCTCGCACGGGTCGCCTATGACGCCGCCGCGCCGATGCTCGCCGAAACGGCAAAGGGACGGTCCTACCGGCTTATCGGCGTCGGCTATAGCGACCTGCTGACCGATTGGAACGAGGCGCAGAATGACCTTTTCGGTTCCGGCGACGACCGCCTGCGCCGGGAGGAAGGCGCCATTGACGCGATCCGCCGCAAATTCGGCGACGACGCCATTGCGCTCGGCCGCAGCTATGCGAAAAAGCCGGTCGTCCTGCGCACGAAAGACAATGATGGAGAAAACGATGAGTGACGTGAAACAGCGCCTTGCCGGGCTCGGCCTTGAAATTCCAAAGCCGGTCGCCCCCGTTGCGAATTACGTTCCCTTCGTCATCAGCGGCGATGAACTTTTCATTTCCGGTCAGG
>JAGRED010000359.1 GCA_020446725.1 Parvularculaceae bacterium
CGGCGTTTTCCATGATCGGCAATGTCGCGACTGCGGGCGTTGCGTCACGGATGGCCGCGGCGATGGCGCCGAACTGCGATGAGGCGCCCGCGGCGCCCGCGGCGCCGGCAAACCCGATCGCGATGAAGCGCCGGCGCTCGGCGCCTTTTAGGCGCGTAATCATGCGTTCGACGAAGGCGTCGCCTGCAAGACGTTTCGTCAAGGCGTGAAAATCTTCCGACAGCATGCGTTCGATCATCGTCATCTCCTATCCGCAGGCGGCGTCCCGCGCCGCATTTTCATTATCGTCACGCCCGGTTGTCATGGCCGCGCGCAGCTTTTCGCGCGCGCGGGCGACGAGCGTTTTCACGGTGCCGAGCGGCGCGGCCATCGCATTCGCCGCCTCGGCATGCGAAAAACCCGCTGCGTCGCATAAGAGCGCTGCGGCGCGTTCTTCCGCCGTCAGCGTCTCAAGCGCTCTTTGCAGGTCAATCGAGAATTCCGCCGGCGATGCGCTGTCCGTATCATCGACGGCCTTCGCAGCGAGGCGGTTGCGCGCGGCATCCTTGCGCCGCGCCATGGCGGCTTCCCGCATTGCGATCGAGAAAAGCCAGCTCCTGAAAGATGCGCCGCCGCGGAAACCGTCAAGGCTGCGAAACGCTTTCAGAAAGGTTTCCTGCGCAAGATCGTCCGCATGCGCCGCATCGCCGGTCAGGCGAATCAGAAAGGCGCGCAAGGGCGCCTGGTGTCGTTTGACGAGCGCCTCAAAGGCGGCGCTTTGCTGCGCCGCCTTCGCCAGCGTGACGAGATCGATGTCGCTCAGCTCCATCGAGACCTCTCGGCGTTACCGTCCCAGTCTAAACGACTGGTTCGCGCGGGGCAAAGAAGTGAAAAGCGATATAGGCGAGCCCGATAAAGCCGGGGAAGGAGGCGACGCCGAGCAGCGGGCCGATCGCTTCCTGATCGTCGATCGAATAGCCGAGCGCGACGAAGGCCGCCGCCGTCGCGATCAATATGATGCCTTTGCGAAGATCGGCATTCGGGCCGACCTTGTCCCGAATGATCGCCTCGACGAGTGCGGCGTCGACCGTGCCGGTCTTTTCGATGGCGACCTTGATCGCGTCATAGACGATCCGGCGTTTGCGGTAGCTGAAAAAGAACGCCGATACGAGAATGATCGCCAGCGCGGTGAACACGAAGAAGGGGACCATAATGTCTTCCATGGCTGTTTTCCTTGTTTTGAGCGCGCGGAAAGGTCCGCCTTCCGGCGCGATTGTCACCCCTTAGATGCGGCGAGTGGGCGATTTGGATGTCGGGTCGCCGGTTTCATCGGCGACCCGAGAGATTAACGCGGCGAAGCGCTGTCCGCCGGCTGATTGGAGGAGGTCCCGGCCCGGACTACTCCGCTTCGAGAAGTTTCGTTTTGAAAAGGAGCCCGGCCGCTGCCGCCCCGAGCAGGGGTGCGACAAAGAACAGCCAGAGCTGCGCGATCGCCGCGCCGCCGACAAGCACGGCCGGACCGAAGCTGCGCGCGGGATTGACCGAGACGCCGGTGATCTGAATGCCGACGATGTGGATGGCGGTGAGCGTCAGGCCGATCGCGAGCCCCGCAAAGCCCGTTTCGGCGAGCTTGTGCGTTGATCCCAGAATGACGATGAGGAAAAGGAACGTCGCGACAACCTCAAAAACAAACGCCGCAAGCATTGAGTATTCGCCGAGATAGCCGGAGCCCCAACCATTGGCGCCGAGCCCGTTGTCGCCGATCGCATAGCCGGGATGTCCGTTTGCGATGAGCAGGAGCACGCCGGCGCCGACAAGCGCGCCGGCGAATTGCGCGACCCAATATTGAACCATCTCGCCTGCGCTCATCCGTCCCGCGACGAATACGCCAAGCGATACCGCGGGATTGACGTGACAGCCCGAGAGGGGCCCGATGGCGTAGGCCATGGCGACGATGGCGAGCCCGAAGGCGAAAGCGACGCCGAGCTGGCCGACGGGATCGAGCCCGACCGTGCCGGCGCCCGCGAGAACCGCCGCGCCGCACCCGAAGAAAACGAGGGTGAATGTCCCGATGAATTCGGCGATCATTTTTTTCATGATTTCCTCCCTGGACGCCCCGGCGTCCATGAGTTGAAAGATGGGGGAATTGTCCGCTGGTTCACCAGCGCAGGCAAGCGCGACCGGTCAGGAAAGGAAAGAGCGGGTTCAGTCCCGTCGCAGCATGTTCCGCAAGCGGCACATCTTCAGCGTTCCGCTGAGGACTGAGCCGCCATTCTGGCGGATTTCGACGATGTCGCCCTCGGCCAGCCAGACCGCCGGATCGCCGATTCGGGAATCGAATTTGGCGCTCAGACGTCCCTCGTCGCAGTCGAGCGTGGCGACAAACTCACCAAGGATGAAAAGCTCGGCCGACCGGCCTGCGACGCCCTTCGCCTCGA
>JAGRED010000360.1 GCA_020446725.1 Parvularculaceae bacterium
CGACGATCAATTCGACAGTGAATTTTCAAAGGCAGGCGCGACCTATGGCGGTCTTGATCCCAAAAGGCTGCGCATGCGAGACAGCCGCTCGCCTTAAAGGAGAAATCATCATGCGCCGTTTTGGGAATATTCTGCTAGCGACCGCCGGATTCGGCTTCCTTGCCGCCTGCGGCGGTCCCGAAACGGCGCCGGCGGTCGATGACGCGGCGCGTTTAGCGCTCAACGCGGGCGAACCGATGGCGGCGTCGGATGGGGCCTCAACGCTTGAAGGCGACATCACGCCCGCGGGGCTCGCGCGCCATATCAAGACGCTCGCCTCCGACGAATTCGAAGGCCGCGCCCCCACGACGCCGGGCGGCGAAAAGACGCGGGCCTATATCGCCGGCGAATATCAGCGCATCGGGCTGGAGCCCGTCGGAAGCTCCTGGTTCCAGTCGGCGGAAATGGTCGAGACGAATGTCGATCCCGAACAATCCTATCTCCGCGTCGACGTGAATGGGGAAAGGCGCGACATCGCCTATGGCGGCGAAGGCGTCTGGTTCACCAAGCGCGTCAGGCCGGAAATCTCGTTTGACGACAGCGACATGGTTTTCGTCGGCTACGGCATCGTCGCGCCGGAATATCAGTGGGACGATTATGCGGGTCTCGACGTCAAGGGAAAGACGGTCGTCATTCTCGTCAATGATCCGGGCTTTGCGACGCAGGACCCGGCGCTCTTCACCGGCAACGCCATGACCTATTACGGGCGCTGGACCTATAAGTATGAAGAAGCCGCGCGTCAGGGCGCGGCCGCCGCGCTCATCGTCCATGACACCGCGCCCGCCGCCTATGGCTGGAACGTCGTTGAAGGATCGAACACCGGGCCGCAGATCGATCTCAAGCGATCGGATGACGGCATGAGCCGCGCGATGCTCGAAGGCTGGATCCAGAAAGACGTCGCGCAGTCGCTTCTTTCCGCCGCCGGCCTTGATCTCGACAGCCAGATGGACGCCGCGAAAACGCGCGGCTTTGCAGCGGTTCCAATGACCGGGCTCAAGGCGTCGGCGAAAATCGTGCAGACGATCAAACGCTCGAACGACGCCAATGTCATCGGCGTTCTGAGAGGCGCGGAAGCGCCGGACGAATATGTTCTCTATATGGCGCACTGGGACCATCTCGGCGTCAACACGGCGACGGACGGCGCGGACAATATTTATAACGGCGCCGTCGACAACGCGACCGGCGTCGCTTCCATTCTGGAAATCGCGGAAAAATTCGCCGCCGGCCCGCGCCCGCGCCGCTCGATCCTGTTCGCTGCGGTGACGGCGGAGGAATCGGGACTTCTCGGCTCGGCCTATATGGCTGAAAATCCGCCCGTGCCGCTGAAAGACATCGCCGGCGGCATCAATATCGACGGCGTTCTTCCCTTGCCGCCGACGAAAGACATGATCGTCGTCGGCTATGATGCGTCCGAATTGCAGGACGTTCTGAAGGCCGTCGCCGAGGAGAACGGCAAATATTTGCGCCCCGACGCCGAGCCGGAAAAAGGCTATTTCTATCGTTCGGACCACATCAGCTTCGCCAAAAAGGGCGTGCCGATGCTTTATGCTGACGCGGGCATCGATCTTGTCGACGGCGGCGAGGAGGCCGGCCGCGCCGCCGGCGCCGACTATACGGCGAACCGGTATCATCAGCCCTCGGACGAATATTCGGACGACTGGGATCTGACCGGCATGGCCGAGACGATGGAGATCCTTTACGAAGTCGGCGCGCGCGTCGCTGAAATGGAGGGGTGGCCGAACTGGCGGGAGAATAACGAATTCCGCGCCATTCGCGACGCATCGCGCGCCGGCCAATGACAATGCGCGATTAAAAATCGTACGTTCAGCATAAAGCCCCGTTAACGTTTCACCGCCACAAGGAAGCGTTGGCGGGGCAAATATGGAAACGCTCTACGATCTGATGTCAGTTACGCTGTTTATCGCGA
>JAGRED010000361.1 GCA_020446725.1 Parvularculaceae bacterium
AACGCGTCGGCGCGATCGTGCTTTCGGAAACCCCCTTGCCGGCGCCGGCAGGCGAGGCCGCGCGCGCCGCGCTTATCAAGGCGGTCGCCGCCGCCGGACTGGATTGTCTCGAACATGCGGCGGCCATTCGCGAAATGCAGGCGCGCCTCACCCTCTTGCGCGCTCATGATAGCGCGCAATGGCCCGACTGGAGCGATGAAGTCCTGATCGCACGCGCGGAAGAATGGCTGGCGCCGCTGCTCGGCGATGCGCCAAACCTGGCGCGGCCCAAAGCCGCCGACATCAGAAGAAATCTTGAAGCGCTGCTTGACTGGCAGGATGCGCGCAGACTGCAATCGCTCACGCCTTTAACGCTTGAAACGCCCGCCGGCAGGACGCTTCCGATCGACTATGTCGCGCCGAATGCGCCGCTTATCGAAGCGCGCGCTCAGGAATTTTTCGGAATCGCCGCGCATCCGACGATCCTTGGCGGAAAAATTCCCGTAACGGTCTCTCTCTTATCGCCGGCGAGACGCCAGATTGCGCTGACGCAAGACCTCCCCGCCTTCTGGCGCGGCGGGTATCAGGACATGGCTAAAGATATGCGCAGCCAGTATCCAAAACATGACTGGCCGGCCGATCCGGCGACGGCGCGCGCGCATGTCGGCAAAACGAAAGCGCGTCTGAAAGAGGAAAGCTGACCTCTATTCAATCGAGGCGATCGAGGCTTCAATGATGTCGAGGCCCTCGCGAACTTCGTCTGCCGTTATGGTCAGCGGCGGCGCGATCCGATTGACGTTTCCGAACAGGCCGCCGCGCCCGATAAGCAGCCCCCGCGCGCGCGTTTCTTCGAGCAAAGCGAGCGAAACGGCGGAGTTCGGCGTCTTCGAACCAGGCTCGACGAATTCCAGCCCCTGCATCAGCCCTTTGCCGCGAACTTCGCCGATCGTTTTTGAAGCCGCGGCGATTTTTTCAAGTCCCGCGCGCAATTCGCGTCCGCGTTCCAGCGCGTTGCGCTGAAGATCGTGTTTCTTCAGATAGCGCAATGTCGCGAGCGCCCCGCGCGTCGACAGGGGGTTGCCGCCGAAAGTCGACAGCGAGTTGACCTTGAAGCAATCCATAATTTCTGCGCGCGCGATGACGCCGCCAATGGCGAGACCGTTTCCAAGCCCCTTGGCGAAGGTGATGATGTCAGGCGTCACGCCGTGCGCCTGATATCCCCAGAAATGCTCGCCCGTTCTGCCCCAGCCCGTCTGCACTTCATCGCTGATGAACAGGATGCCCTTTTCTTTCAGCACCTTCTGGAATGCGCCGAACAATCCATCCGGCGGCGTGCCGAACCCGCCGACGCCGGTAATCGGCTCGGCGATAAGGCAGGCGACGTCCCCCGCCGTTGCGACGTCAAGGATCTCTTTCAGGTCGCCGACGCAGGCGTCGATGTAGGCGGCGCCGGAAAGATGTCCGAACGGACTGCGATAGGGATAACTGCCATGGATATAGTTCACCATGAACGGCGAAAGCGAGGATGGAGACCATGTCGAGTGGCCTGTCACGGGAACCGTCGACATGGTGCGTCCGTGATAGGAATAACGCATTGCGAGAACCTGGTTCGACCGTCGGTAAGCCGTCGCCAGCATCAGCGCGGCGTCATTGGCTTCGCTGCCCGATGACGTGAAAAATACGCGCGCGTCGGGAATGCCGGAAAGCGCGGCAATTTCTTCAGCAAGTTCGACCTGGGATTCGATCAGGTACAGCGTCGACGTGTGAAGAATCCTGCCTGCCTGGTCACGAATTTCTTCGACGATTTCCGGGACGTTATAGCCGATCATATTAGTCAGGATGCCGGCGAAGAAATCGAGATATTCCACATCATTCGCATCTCGAACGCGGCGGCCTTCTCCCGAAACGAGGGAAATTGGCTCCTTGTAATAAAGCGCGAGCCATGCCGGCATGACGGCTTTGTGCCGTTCGAGAAGCGACAGGGAATTTCGTGTTTGTCCCATTGAGGGCTCCATCCATTGATAACGACGTCAGGCGATTTGACCGGCCGCTCGTTTCTTTGCAGTTTCTTCCTGCCAGGAAAGCATATTCATTTCGATGAAGAAGAAGGCGACAAGCCAGAGAAACGCATCCCACGCGTCGAGCGGGTCCCCCAGCGCCCACCAGTAATAGACGTCGACGAGCAGGATCGCATAGAGGAATACCTTGAAGCCCTTATAGGCGAAGAAGAATCTGGTGCCGAAGAGCTTCGACGATTTGAGATAGATCTCAAGTTCGAGGATCACGACAATCAATACCCAGACAGCGGCGTTGACGACATCGGTCCAGGCGAGCCGTTTCATCACGCCCAGCGTTGCGTCAGAGATAAATGCGCCGTGCGACTGGTGGACCCATGCGCCGTCAACGAGGGTCTTGCAGTTCCCGGCGTCGAGCGGCGCATAATCATCAAGCCCCAGCGCCAACGACGCGCCGGACTTGACAGCGCCGCACGGATCGCCCCCGGCGTAAGGGGCATAGCCGTACGGTTCGCCGAGCGAAGCGACATATCCGTAGAGGGAGTAAAGAATTAGAGCCCAGCAGGCGAAACTCACCGTGGTGATGACGCGATCCGTCCATCCTTTGAGCTTTTCATCGGGGATGACGAACGTCTCAAGCTCAAGCATGAGCAGGAGAACAAGCCAGGCGGCGGCATCAATGGCGTCCGCATAAGCGACGATGATGTCGCTAGCCTGCAAGCCGTCCTTGTAGGTATGACTGACCGACGCAAAATTCTCCGAGAAGAACGCGGCGGTATTGATCGCGAGCAATGCGTAGATAGCGTATTTGAACGCCTGAAATGCGATCCCGGTCCTGATCAGCATGTCGCTACGCCGTCGTCCGGACCGGGAAATTCCATGGTCGCATTCCGATCCCGGGCGATCAGCCGCCGAAATCGTATGTCATGCGAACGCCGAAAGTGCGCGGGCGCGCCGGACCGAAATAATGCGCCGGCAAGATGCCCGAGCCTTCCGCAACGCCTGTGTAGTAAAGGACGTTGGTCAGGTTCTCGACATAGCCGATGACGGACCAGCCGGCGTCGGCTTTGTAGCCGAGACGCAAGGCAAGCTCGGCATATCCGTCATTGACGGCTTCAGGCAGCTGTAAAAGTCCGCCGTAAGTCGTCGTCTGGCCGAAAATTTCCGCAGAACCCGTGATTGCGCCGGGCCCCGCCGGCGCATTGAATTTCAAGACCGCCGAACCGGAGAATTTCGGCACCTGGCCGAGCGACGTTCCTTCGCAGGCGAGCGTCCCGTCGCACAGCGCCTGCGCCTCCGTCACATCGGTGTCGGCATACGCGGCGGAAAGCAGAAGATCGATATGGGGACCGAGCGCCGTCTGCGCAGACCCCTCAACGCCCCAGCCGTCCACATTGCCGACATTGTCGACAATGATGCCAGAGACGCCCGGCACAATGACCTGCAGATCCTTGTAGGTGTAATAATAAACGTTGGCGTCAAGCTTCGTCCGCCCGCCGAAAATCGAACCCTTGGTTCCGACTTCGTAAGACCATGCCTTCTCGGCTTCGAATTTGTCGGGCGTCGCCTGCCCCGGCATCAGGTCCAATCCGGCGGCCGTATAGGGCAGATAGTCCTGCTCGATTGAAAAACTGCCGAAGCCGCCCGCCTTGAAGCCGCGTGTCGCGCTCGCAAAGATCATCCAGTCGTCGCTGGCGTGGTAGCGCGCGATGAACCGTGGTGTGAAAGCCCGCCAGGAGTGTTTGTCGGTAAGAAAATCGGTCGATGTGAAACCGAGCGCGAAATAGGGACCAAGCTGGCTGTCGACAGGCAGCGCGAAGATGCCGAAATCTTTTGTTTCTTTCGTGTAGCGGACGCCGGCGCCGATATCGAATTTCGGATTGAGTTGCAGCGTCAGATCGACGTAACCGGCCCAGCCATGATAGCGCCCGCGAACGGCGTTCTGCTCAAGAAGCCCCGCAGCGCTCGGCGAAAACGCATAGCCGAGATATGCGTAATAGCTCGCGCAATTGGCATAGCCGTAATAATTGTAATAGGCGCACATGACGTCTTCAGAGCCGCCTTGGCCGAAGACGACGTCAATGTCTTCGTCATAATAGGAAACACCGGCGTACCAGGACAACGGACCATCCGTATCAGAGACGATCCTGATCTCCTGTTCGAAATAATCGCCCTCCTGATCCTGCCGGTAATCGTTGATCCGGAGCGGCGTTCCGTCGAAATCTTCCGCGTAGAAATATTCGTGGTCCTTATAGCCGGTCGTCGACGTCAGCACGGCGCCGCCAAGATCGAAATTCAGCTCCAGCCCGAGCGAGATCTGCTTGCCGTTATCGGCTTCGCCGAAGCCGAGATCGCTGTCGATGTCGCGTCCGTCGCCGCCGAGCGGTCCGACGCCGAAAATGCCGACGAGCGCGTCCCAGCTGTCGCCAAGTTCGGTCGCCCGATAGACTGACCCTGATTGCTCCCGATCTTCATATTCGACAAAGGCGAACGCATCGAACATGCCGTTTTCATACGCGGCTGAGAAGCGCCCGCCGCCTCTGCGGAACGCAACCAGCCTGTCTGAGTTCGGATACGCGAAATTATCGACATAGCCGTCTTCCTTGGCGCCGAAGCCGGCAAGGCGAACCGCGAAGTTCTCCGACAACGGAATATTCAGCGCAGCCTCGCCGACGATCCGCCCGCGTTCGCCGACATCAAGTTCGGCATAGCCGCTGAAGGCGTCGAATTTGGGACGCGCGGTATGCACGCTGATCGCGCCGCCGATCGCGTTACGACCGAACAGGAAGCCCTGGGGCCCGCGCAGCACTTCAGCGCGCTCAATGTCGTAAAGCGTCGTCACGACAGCGCCGTTGCGGCCTTGATAGAACCCGTTTTTGAAAAACGGGATAGACGGGTCGCCCCCGACGCCGAAGTCGTTGGTCAAAATCCCGCGGATTGAAATGTAATCGATGAAGCTGTCGAAGGTATTACCTGTGACGCCCGGCGTGAAGGTGACGAGATCCTTGACGTCGTCGAGATTGACCTCGCGCGTGAATTCTCCCGAATAAGCCGTAATCGCCAGCGGAACATCCTGGATCGATTCAGCCCTTTTTTGCGCCGTGACGATGATTACGTCCGATTGCGCGAAGGCCGGCGCGGCGACGCCCGCCAGCGAAAGCGACAGGGCGGAACTCCCAATGAGCGCCCTTCGAACAGATTTACGATTCAAAAGGCCAATACGGGTCATGCCGCCACTCCTGTCAAAAATCGCCGCCCCCAAAGATCTGATTGGAATTAGTATCGCGCTGGCGCGACTTGACAACAAATTTGCGCAAACAGAGCGCTTATTTGGGCGAACTGTGCCCGATAATCGACACCTGCCGCCTCCCTAAAAATGTTTATGATCAATAGCTTGCCGAAAATATGCCACACCCGCCTCCGTCAGGACCGGGCGCGGTGTTTGTGATCACGATCAAGGCGCATCCGCCGGGACCCCGCAGCGGATGAGTTCAGCCCTCATCGGCTCAAGCTCTTGCGCGTAGCGGCGCCAGCGCCCGATCGACCGGGTATGCGGTTTTTCGCGAACCTGAACGGCGCTCGCCGTCGCGACGGGTCCCTCCTGTTCATAAAAACGCAGACACGCGTCCTCCCAAGGCAATCCGAGAAAGTCGATCAAGCGACGCGCATTCGGTTCAAGATCGCTCACCGTCTCTTCGTAGGAAACGTCGAGGAACCGGCCCGGAAAACGCCGGCGCCACTCATTCATGAGCGCCCAATAGCGCGCGAAGTGCCGCGCCATTTCGCCCTGGTCATAAGAATGAAGGTAAGCCTCGGCGAAGAGCTGTTTGTAGCTGGCGAAACAGGCGTCCATCGGATTGCGCGTAAGGTGAACGATCCGCGCATTCGGAAGCGCCGCAAGAATTAGCGGAATATAGAGGTAATTCCCGGGCAGCTTATCAACGAAGTGCGGCGCGCCGGTGCGCATCGGAGCGCTGACGCGCAAATATTCCTCGCCGAGCGCCTTCGGATCGACCGCCGCCCATTTCCCGATCGCCTCATTCGGGTCGGCCGCGCCGCCCCCCGTCTGTGACAACCGGCTGACCGACAAGCGAAATTGCTGAAGCTCGCCCGCCGATTCAACCTGAGAATGGCTTGTGATGATTCTCTCGATAAGCGTCGTTCCGGTGCGCGGCTGTCCGACGACGAATATCGGCGCGGGATCGTCGCAGCCCTTGGAAAAGTCATCCGCGAATGATTGCGAAAAAACAGTCTTCAGCGCAGCGAAACGCTTTTCTTCGGCGCCCTCGTCAAAGTCGGTGATCGACCGCTTCGCCTGCGCGCCGATCTTGAAAGCCTCAAACGCCGATGGCCACGCGCCGCAATCTTCGAACTCCTTGCCCGCAGCGTAAGCGAGAAAAGCCGCAGGACCTGGTTCGCTCGTCCGCGCCCGCGCCAGCAGCGTTTCGGCGCGAGCCGAATCTTTCGCCCGCTCAATGGAAGAATAAAGCCACTCTCCCTGCGCGCCTGAATGCGGGCGGCCGATGAACGGCGCCAGACGCTCTTTCGCCTCTTCATTCCGGCCGAGAAACATCGATGCGGTCGCTAAGTTGACGGCGAACGCCTCACTCTCCGGCGCGGCGCGGCAGGCGCGCTCATACCATTTTTTCGCTTCCCTCTGGTCGCCGAGCATCGACAAAACGACCCCGACAAGATCGGCGACCGGCGCATCTGAAGGATCAAGGGCGCATGCTTTTGAAATTGCGCTTTCCGCCCGCGCCGGCTGCCCAAGACGGATGAACGCCCGCGCAAGATGCGCCCACGCGGCGGCATGATTGGGGTCGATCTTCGCAACCGACGCGAAAGCGCGCACGGCGTTCTGCATGTCGCCGGTATCCTGCGCAACCAGGCCGACAAGGAAGTGCGCCTCAGGCCGGGCCGGATCAAGCGCAAGCGCCTTTTTGCAAAGCGCCGCAGCTTCCTTGGGCCTCCCCTGCTGCAAGGCTTCAAAACCTTGCCGGAGCGCCTCGCCGACCGTTTGCGCAGACGATTCCCGCACGTCCGATTTCACCCCTTCTTTCGTTTGTGAAGACGTCTTGAAAATTTGCGCCCTATCGCTTGATACTGCAAGCGACGCCGGGGTACGGGCGAAATGCGGAGCACTTAATGAAGAAAAGACTGTTGATGGTTGCGGCGGTTTCACTCGCCGCATCGTGCTCAGGCGGTCGCCAGGCGGAACCCGCAGATTACATATTGACGAATGGCGTCATTTATACGGCGAACAAAGATCGGAACTTCGCCGGCGCCCTTGCTCTTCGCGGCGATGAAATCCTCTATGCCGGCGATGCGGCCGGCGTGCGGAAATATGTCGGCGAGACTACGAAGGAAATCGATCTCGCAGGAAAGCTCGTGCTGCCGGGACTTCACGACACGCATATCCATCCGATCAGCGCCATGGCTGTCGATACGTGCACGATCGACAAGCGCGTGCTGCCCCTGGAGCAATTGTCTGACTTTATCGCCGGATGCATCGCCCGATTCAAACCCGAGCCCGGCGAATGGATGTACGCCGCCCTTTGGGAATTCGAACGCGGCAACCAGCCCGGCGCGCGCTTCAAGACGATTCGCGAAGCGCTGGACGCCGCCGCGCCCGACAATCCGGTATTGCTTGAGGGAACGGATGGTCACCATTACGCGGTGAATTCGCTTGCGCTTGCGACGGCCAGAAACGCCGACGGCGCGACTGTCGGGCTTTCCGCCGAGACGCTGAAGACCGATTTCGTCGACCTTGCGCCTTATGTCGGCGTCGACAATAACGGCGAGCCGAACGGCAAGCTCACCGAATCCTACATCTACAAGCGGCTCGATACCGAAGGAATCGAAGCGGCGGAATTCGCCAAGCGCGTCGCCCATCCTGAGCGACTGATGGAGGTGACATTATCGCGCGGCATCACTTCATTTCTCGACGCGGCGGCGCGCCCGGACACGCTGCCGATTTACGATGAACTGCTAGCGCGCGGCGCCTTTTTCGGCCGTGCAACGCTCGCCCTCTATTTTGATCCAGCCGATTTCGCGCGCGATGACGCCAGCGTCGATTTTGCTTCAATTCTGCATGAAGCGCGCGCCATCCGTGAAAAATACGCGCAAACGGAAGGCGTCAGGGCGACGTTCCTGAAATTGTTTGCGGACGGCGTCCTTGAAGGCGATCCGCTGGCGACGCCGCCCACTCTGCCGAATGCGGCGATGTCGCGACCGTTTCTTCAACCGATATATCACGCATCCGACACTGACGGCGGCCTTTCCGTATCAGACTATGTTGACCTTCAGTCAGACGCGTGCGTTGAGGCGCGCAGCGCAGCGGAAAATGGGGCGCCGCTCGACGCGGCGGCCTTCATCAGCGCTCATGGATATCACCCCGGCCAATGCGTGATCGGCGCAGGCGTCCTGCAATATCCCCAACCCGTCATCGCGGCCTATGTGAATGAAGGCGACAAAGCCGGTTTCACTTTCCTCATTCACGCAATCGGCGATGAAACGGTGAAAACGGCGCTCGACGCCGTTGAAGCGGCTCAGCGCGATCATCAATCCAGAACGCGCCACATCATCACGCATCTTCAGGTCGTTCGTCCGGAAGACATCGCCCGCTTCGCCAAACTGAATGCATTCGCCTCATTCACCTTCGCCTGGGCGACCGTCGATCCCGAATACGACCTGACTGTGATCCCCTTCATCGATCGCGTCGACGGACCGAACGGCGTTTACGATCCCGCCGGGTATTACCTCAAAAACGCCTATCCGGCGGAATCGATCCGCAAGGCGGGCGGGGTCATCATCGCGGGCTCCGATGCGCCGGTCGATACGCGCGATCCGCGGCCCTTCGTGAATATCGAAGGCGCGGTTACGAGGGATATTTATGACGCCGGCGCGCTCAACGCAGCCGAAGCGCTCTCGATTTACGACGCCGTCGACGCCTATACGATCAATGCGGCGAAGGCGCTTCAACAAGACGCGCTAGTCGGATCGCTTGAGCCTGGAAAGAAGGCTGATTTCATCATCGTCGACCAGAATGTCTTCGATCTCGTAGAGACGCATAACGCCGACAAGATCAGCGAAACGAACGTTCTTGAAACCTGGTTCAACGGTTCGCCGGTCTACATCGCCGAAGAGAAAGAACAGTGATCTGGCGGGCGCGATTCATCGTGGGTCGGCGTCGCCGATCCGCTGCATGCCCTCTATGATGTCGAGCCGCAGCGCGGTCTGAAGTTTTTCTCGGTCTCCCGCCTCAAGCGCGTCGATTGCTTCCTTGTGCTGGTCGACAAGAGTTGACGTTCCGAGGCGTGAAACGACGACCCGCATGAACGGGCCGGTCTGCAGCCACAGGCTTTCGACGACGCCGAGCAGAACCGGCGCCTTTGCAGCCTCATAAAGCGTAAAATGGAAGTCGCTGTTCGTCTTGCTATAGGCGGCGACATCTCCGTCTGCGATCGCCTCATCGAGGCGCTTATCGATGGCTGACAGGCGCGACACCAATGCGGCGCGGGCGCGACGGCGTCCCTCGGTCCGATCGAAAGCGCGCGCCGCGAGGCGCGGCTCCAGAAGCGTGCGCGCCTCGGTCAATTCATCAATTCTGTCCGGCGTCATGCGAGCGATCATGATCCGTCGCGTCGCGGTCATTTCCAGCGCGCCGAGAGCGACAAGCCGCCTGATCGCTTCGCGCGCCGGCATGGCGCTGACGGAAAACTGCGCCGCCAGCATGCGCACCGACAACGCCCGCCCCGGTTCCAGCTGACCGTCGATGATCGCGCGCCGAAGACGCGCGTAAACTTCCTCATGAACGACCGGCGCGCGACGACCGGCCCGCTTTTGGGCGGCGACGGGCTTTTTGGCGGGACTCATGCCGATTTCGAACCCTCGTTGCGTCGCTTTCTCTTCCGGAAAGACCGCCGCGCCGGTTTCGGCCCGGGCCGGATAACTCTAGCCCGCTTTGGACGTTATCCAAAAGTCGAACTAGCGCGTTGAACCGCTTCGGAAATTCCGCCGGCTTGCCAAGCGCTTCCGGTCTCTGTATTTGTGATCACATTCTCCTTGCGCCGACGGTTGCCCGATTGGCGCTCCAGCGCATACGCTTCGGGGCCGATCGCCCTTGGCGGCGCGCGGGCCGCTCCGGCGGGAGTATTAAGTCACGAGCAGCGCTCCTTTGCGCCCTCAAGGCGGAAACAATGGACTTGAAAGAACTTGAAGATTGGCTTCGGCGCAATCGCGTCACCGATGTCGCCTGCCTCGTTCCCGACATGACCGGCGCGGCGCGCGGCAAGACGATGACGCCCGCGCTGTTTCTCAACGGCATGAAGAACCGCAGCTTGCGGATTCCCGAAACCGTTTATGCGATCGGGGTTCACGGCGAAATCGAGTTCTCGAACCATGTCGTCACAACCGAACGCGACCTGGTGCTCGCGCCCGATCTCGGCACGCTGCATCTGGCGCCGTGGAGCAGCGACCCGACCGCCAGCCTGATTTGCGACAGCACGACGGATCAGGGCGTTCCGACGGCGTTCGCGCCGCGCGAAGTGCTTCGGCGCGTCGTTTCCTTATATGCGGAACAGGGCTGGACGCCGATTGTCGGTCCGGAGATTGAATTTTACCTGATCGAGAAATTCAAGGACGTGATCCTTGAGCCGCGCGC
This sequence comes from Parvularculaceae bacterium, assembly GCA_020446725.1. Classification (GTDB taxonomy): domain Bacteria; phylum Pseudomonadota; class Alphaproteobacteria; order Caulobacterales; family Parvularculaceae; genus Amphiplicatus. Next base: position 10,657 of record JAGRED010000361.1, read on the forward strand.
GCCCGAAGGACGGTCGGGCAGGCCCGAATTCGGCCAGTATGTTTACAGCCTGGACGCGATCGACGAATTCGATCAGCTGTGGGAAGAGCTTTATCAGTTCTGCGAGATCCAGCATGTCGATCTCGACACGCTCATTCACGAAGACGGGCCGTGCCAGTTCGAAGTCAACATTCGGCACAATGAGGCGATTAACGTCGCCGACCAGATGTTCCTATTCAAGCGGCTGACAAGACAGGTCGCGCTTCGGCACAACATGTTCGTCACCTTCATGGCGAAGCCTTATGCGGACTGCTCGGGCAGTTCGATCCATATGCACCAGAGCGTCATCGACTCGAAGACGAAGCGAAACATATTCGCCAATGAAGACGGCTCCGACAGCGATCTCTTCCGTCATTATGTCGGCGGCCTGCAAGCCTATCTTCCCGCCGCCATGCCGCTGCTCGCGCCGTACACAAACTCTTTCAACCGGTTTGAAGCGTTTATGAGCGCGCCGACCAATACGCATTGGAGCCGCGAAAACCGCACCGTCGGGCTGCGCGTGCCCGCATCCAATCCGGAAGCGCGGCGTGTTGAAAACCGGATCGCCGGCGCCGATATCAACCCCTATCTCGGCGTCGCCGCATCGCTCGTCTGCGGTTATATCGGCATGATGGAGAAGATCGAACCGCGTGAGGAATATCTCGGCGAGGGATATCAGGATCGTGAAAGACCGCTCCCGAAATCGCTGATCGACAGTGTCGAGACCTTCGCAAAAGCCAAATCGCTTCGCGAGGCGTTAGGCCCGGGCTTCGTCGACACCTACTGCACGATCAAGCGTTCGGAATACGAGCACCGGTCGAGCGTTCTCAGCCCTTGGGATGTTCGCTTCCTGATGACAAACGTTTGAACCATGACAATAGCCGCTTCTCCTTTTGCGGGATCCGACATGACGACTTCCAATTACACGCGCCACATTCGCGAGCTGGACAACGCCAACCACCTGCATCCCTTCACGACGCATCATGAGCTGCGTGAAAAGGGCCCGCGCGTCATTACGCATGCGGAGGGTGTTTACATTTATGATTCCGAAGAGAACAAGATTCTCGACGGCATGGCGGGATTGTGGTGCGTGCAGCTCGGCTACGGGGTCGAGGAACTCGCCCAAACCGCCTATGAAACGCTGAAGAAGCTTTCTTATTACAATCTCTTTTTCCAGACGACGACGCCCTACGCCGCGGAACTCGCTGCGCTTATCGCGTCCAAGACGCCGGACGGCCTCAACCAGATGCTGTTCTCCTCATCGGGTTCGGAAGCCAATGACAGCGCGCTGAAGCTGATCTGGTATTACTGGAATCTGATGAGCAAGCCGGAAAAGAAAGCGATCATCAGCCGTCAGCGCGCCTATCACGGTTCAACGGTTGCGGGCGCGAGCCTATCGGGCCTTCCCTTCATGCAGGGGATATTCGACCTCCCCCTTCCCCGCTTCCATCACATCGGACCGACGCCCTGTTTTTACCAATATGGCGAGCCGGGCGAGAGCGAGCAGGACTTCGCCCGCCGCTGCGCCAAGGCGCTTGAAGAAAAGATCCTCGAACTCGGGCCGGAGAATGTCGCGGCGTTTGTCGGCGAACCGGTCATGGGCGCGGGCGGCTTGATGACGCCGCCTGACGGCTACTGGCGAGAGATTGAACGGATCTGCCGCAAATACGACGTCCTTCTTTGGTCGGATGAAGTGATTTGCGGGTTCGGTCGCACCGGTTCCTGGTTCGGCTGCCAGACCTACGACTTCACGCCGGACATCATGACGATGGCGAAGGGCATGTCGAGCGGATATCAGCCGATTTCCGCCGTCGTCCTCAACGACCGCGTCAGCCGTCCGATCATCGAATCCGATACGGAAATGGCGCATGGCTACACCTATTCAGGCCATCCCGTTTCCTGCGCCGTCGCGATCAAGAATATCGAGATGATTGAAGAAAAGCGGCTTGTCGGGGAACGTGGGCGCGCAGCGGCCGACCGTTTTCAGGCGCATCTCAAGGCGCTGCAGGAACATCCGATCGTCGGCGAGACCCGCGGCGTCGGGCTCCTTGGCGCAATCGAGCTCGTGAAGAACAAAGAGACGCGCGAACGTTATTCCAGCGCGGGCGAAACCGGCGTTATCTGCCGCACGCATTGCTTCAATTCCGGCGTCGTCATGCGCGCCGTCGGCGAAACGATGTTTCTCTGCCCGCCCCTTATCATCAGCGACAGCGAGATTGACGAGCTTTTCATGCGCGTCACGCGCGCGCTCGATCTGACATTCAAGGATGTCCGGGGCGCCTGATCCCCGCACGCAACGAGGACCGATCGATGGCTGACAAAGCCGGAAAAATCGCCGATCAGGCGCGCGCCTTTCTGGACGCCGCTCCAGACGTCAAATTCGTCGACGCCTTTCTCACGGATCTGAACGGCGTCACGCGCGGCAAACGCCTTCCGGCCAAAGGCGCAATGAAGATTTTTGAATCGGGCCTGCGCCTGCCGAGATCGCTTGTCGGCGTCGATATCTGGGGGGGAGATGTTTTCGACAACGGGCTCGTCGTCGATACCGGTGACAGCGACGGGATTTGCATCGCGCTTGAGCCCGGATTGCTGCCGGCGCCCTGGACGAAGCAACCGACGGCGCAAGCGCAGCTGATGATGTGCGAGGCGGATGGCGCTCCGTTCCTCGGCGATCCGCGGCAGCTTCTCGCCGAGATGCAGCGTCGCCTTGGCGCGCTTGATCTCTTTCCCGTCGCAGCCCTCGAACTGGAGTTTTACCTCCTCTCCGGCGACGCGGACGAGAACGGCCGCCCGCTGACGCCCAAAGCAAAGTTCAACGGCAGACGGGTCGTTGACGGGCGCGTCTATGCAATGAGCGAGATCGATGCTTATTCCGATTTCTTTTCCGATCTCTACGCCGCCTGCGACGCGCAACAATTGCCGCTGGATACCGCCGTTATCGAAGCCGGTCCCAGCCAGTTTGAAGTCAATCTGAAACACCAGCCCGATATCTTGCGCGCGGCGGATCAAGCGATCCTTCTCAAGCGCGCAATAAAAGGCGTCGCAGCGCAACACGGTCTTATCGCGTCTTTTATGGCGAAGCCGTTCGGCGACATGCCCGGGAACGGCATGCATGTTCATATGAGCATGCTCGATAAAAACGGCGCCAACGCCTTCGACGGCGATGGCGACAAGGGCGGCGCGTTGTTCAAGAACGCAATCGCCGGGCTTATCGCGACCGCGCCTGAAGCGATGATCTTTTTCGCGCCGCATCTCAATTCCTGGCGACGCTTTCAGGAATCATCGCACGCGCCGACGCGCGCGACCTGGGGATACGAAAATCGGACGGCTGCGATCCGCGTTCCAGCCGATACTGGCGCCAATCGCCGTTTTGAACATCGCGTTTCGGGCGCCGACGCCAATCCCTATCTCGTCCTGGCGGCGCTTCTCGCCGGCGCCTTGCACGGTATTGAGAAAAAACTCGCGCCGCCCGCCGCCCTTGAAGGAAACGCCTACAAGTCGGACGCGCCGAAACTGTCGCTCGGCTGGCGCGCTGCGCTTGACGCCTTTTCGGGCGGGTCGGTGATGGCGCCTGCTTTCGGCGATCTGATGTCTCGCGTGTTCACCGCTCTTAAGCGACAGGAAATGACGATCGCTGACCGGCGCGTGACGGATTTTGAATACGACAGTTACCTGCAAGTCTTCTAGCCGCATGCAAAAGCCTGACGGACATATCGCTTCCTATTACGCGGCGAGCGCAAACCCAGCGCCGCGGCGCGCGCCGCTTGAAGGCGATATGGAAGCCGATGTGTGCATTATCGGCGGCGGCTTTTCCGGCGTTGCGACCGCCCTTTCCCTCGCCGAACGCGGCGTCAAGGCGGTGATCCTCGAAGCGAACCGCATCGGTTGGGGCGCGTCCGGCCGCAATGGCGGGCAGGTGCTGCCCGGCTGGTCGGGCGAAGGCGAGATGGTCAAGCAACTCGGAAGCCGGGCGCAGGCCTTCCTTGAGCGGACGCGCTATCGCGGCAATGAAATCATTGAAGACCGGATGAGAAAATACGCGATCAGGTGCGATTATGCGCACGGCGCGGCAACCGTCGCGCTGAACGACAAGCAGATGGCGGCGCTTGAGGCTGAATTCGAAAGCTACGGAAAAAGCGGCAAGGATAGCGACTTTGAACTGATCGATCGGGCGCATCTCAAAAATCACGTCGCGTCCGACATTTATTGCGGCGGGCTTGTCGACCGCCGCGCCGCTCACTGCCATCCGCTGAACCTTTGCCTTGGCGAGGCGGCGGCGGCCGAATCGCTTGGCGTCCGGATATTTGAGGATGCGAAGGTCGTTTCAATCACACGCGGCGCGCGGCCGAGCGTATCGACCGCCCGCGGCAAGGTTACGGCGCGCATCGTCATTCTCGCCGGCAACGCCTATCACAAGCTCGAACAGGAAAGCCTTGGCGGCTACATGCTGCCGGCGCAGACCTTCACGATTGCGACAGAAAATCTCGGCGCAGACCGCGCCCGCTCGATACTGCCCGACAACCTCGGCGTTTGCGACGCCAACTGGGCGCTCGACTATTTTCGCCGGTCGGCCGACGATCGCATCCTCTTCGGCGGGCTCTGCACCTATTCAAACCGCGTCATCACCGATATCGAAGGCGCGCTGATGCCCCGATTGGTGAAGATATTTCCGCAGCTTGACGGCGTGCGCGCGGAATTCGCCTGGGGCGGGGCGATCGGCATTCCCCTGAACCGCGTGCCGCTGATCGGACGGTCGGACGAAAATATTTTTTATGTGCAGGGTTATTCCGGGCACGGCGTCAATTGCAGCCATATTGCAGGTGAAATTCTCGCCGATGCGAGCGAAGCGCGCCTCGACGGCGTAGATCTCTTTGAAGCCGTCCGTCATTTCCGTATCCCGGCGGCCGAACTGATCGGCAATCCGATGCTCGCCCTCGGCATGACGTGGTTTCGCATGCGCGACGCGTTCGGCGTTTGATCAACCATCCCTATCCGGCGAGCGACGCCGAAGACGATGCTCGACCATGCCGAGCCTGATTAAAGCTTCGCCGATCAACAAGACGACGATGACGCCGATGATGGTCGGGCGCTGCAACCCTTCGCCCGGCACATACATGAAAAGCGCGATCGCAAAGGCGAGCGTTATCGCGCAAAGAGTTGCGTATAGCGCAGCGCCGACAAGACCGCCCGGCGCGCGAAACGGCCTTGGCGTCTGCGCGTCCTTCAGGCGAAGGCGAAAGAATGCAATCGAGACGGCGATATAAGGCATCATAAAAATCGCGGCGCTGAAGGAAAACAGAGACCAGAAGAGGTCGCTGTTTGACGTTGCAATGCGGCCGTAGAGCAAAAGAACCGTCGTGCAGACCAACCCCATGAGGATCGCCGCGCCGATGGGGCCGCCATGTTTCGGGTGTCGGATTGCGAACAGGCTCGGCAATTGACCTTCTACCGCCGCCTCAGCCGTCGCGCGGTTGCAGCCCATCGCCCATGTCGCCCCATTCGAAAAGAACGTGTAAAGCGCGCCGACGCCGAGAAGGAGAACGATGAAAGATCCGCCCGGCGTCTCGCCGAAGAACAGCGCCAGCGTATCGATCAGGCCTTCCACAATGTTGATGTCGCCGGCGGGAATCGCGGCGAGGATGCCCGCGGTCGACAGAACATAAAATGCGAGAACAAGCACGCCGGACACGAGAACGCTCGCCGGCACATCCCGCGCCGGATGCTTTATCTCGCCGCTCGCCGCACAGACGAGTTCGAAACCGACCATGCCGTAGACGATCGCAGGAACGTAACGAAGCCCTTCCTTCCATTCGGGAATGAAGGCCTGCGCATTGATAGGGTTCGCAAACCCGTGCGCGCGTCCGTAATTCCAACCCGCGACGATGAGGACGGTAAAAATCACCATCTTGAACAGGGCGCCAAGATTGGGAACCCACTTGCCTATCTTCAGCCCCAGTATATCGAGCAAGGCGGTCAACCAGGCGAGAGCGACGCCTATCGCAATCTGCGCGTTCAGCGACAAGTCGACGTCGAAAAGCCGCGAAAATACGCCTGCGAAAAGAATATAAATCGACGGAAGCCAGATCGCCGTGTTGACCCAATACGCCCAGACGGCGCGCGCCGCCCAATGATGTCCGAGTCCGCGTCTGATCCAGACGTAGATTCCGCCTTCCTCCGGATAGGTCGTTCCGAGTTCGGCGGTAATCAGACCGATCGGCAACATGAAGACCGCGCCGAGAAACAACCACCAGAAAAGGCTCGACGCGCCGATCGACGCAGACGCCGCGAGCGTATCGAGCAAAAGAATGGCGGATACGGTGAACAGGACGAGATCCGGTAGCCCCAGAACCTTCGGCAAGGATCTCGGCGCCGTCATTGAGCCGCCCCAGTTGACCGACGGAAGCAGTCGCCCCGCCTAAGGCGTTCAGTTCGCCAGATTTTACGAAAGGATGCAATCCGGTCGGGCAGAACTCATGCTCAGCCCAGTGAGTCGAGCGCCAGGCGTCGTTCGTGTGCGGACTCTATCGCCTCTGCGGCTTTTTTCAGGGCGGCCTGCACCTCAACCCGATCCGGCGCGTTTGACGCCAACTCCTCGATCGCCAAGCGGCGTTCATAGTCGCTGTCGACAGCGGCGACCGCATCGATCAACGCCAGCCAATGAGGCGACGTCGCATCCAGCCGGTCCCCCATTTCTTCAATGGCGAGCCGGCGGTCATGCCCGCCTTCTATCGTGCTGATCGCCTTGATCGCCGACGCTCCCGCCGCGGCCCAGGAGAGCTTTTCGCCGGCCGCCTCGACGGCGAGCCGCAATTCATAATCGCCGTCGATCGCAACGGAGGCGAGATCAAGCAGCCGCGCCGCATCAGCATCGCTCAGCCGCTCATTTTCAAGAAGCGATGAAAGGGCGAGCCGGATTTCGTGATCGCCCTCAATCTGCTCAATCAGCCGCGTCGCGATTGTCAGGTTGCGCGCGCCAAGCTCATCATCCGTGATGTCTTCGATAACGAGCCGAAGTTCGTGGTCCCCCTTGATCGTCTTGGCGACGTCGAGCACCTTTTCAACGCTCGCATCATCAAGCGTTTGCGCGCGAAGAAGCGCTGAAATCGCAGTCCGTTTCGAATAGTCGCTTTCGAGACCCTTCAGCCGTTCAACAAGAATCGAGATTTCTTCTGTTGTCAGCATCGTCGCACTTGCAAGGGATTCAACGTAAGCGCCGACCGCATGAGCGCTTTTCAAAACGCCGATTTCATCGATGACGCGCTTTTTGCCGCCGTCCGCCAGCATCGCCT